>DAOVEE010000040.1 GCA_030669135.1 Candidatus Bathyarchaeota archaeon
TCCCGGCCAGTCGGGTCCCGCTCACAGGGTTTTTTCCCCTTGCTCCAGGGCCGGCAACACCGCCCATAATTCCCATGCTAAAGCTTAAGTTGTAATTGTATCAAGTATATGGTGATGCACGAACCGTCGTGCAGAAAAGGAAAAGGAAAATAAAATGTTAATAACTGGAAGAAACTTTGGACTTTTACTACTACTAGTGATCATGGCATCTGTATACTACTTTATCAAAGCAGCGGAGAAAGGGAAGGTTCCCACTCTCAGGAGGATTGCAGGCATCGACGCCATTGATGAGGCCATCGGAAGGGCCGTTGAGATGGGTAAACCGGTCATCTGCTCCCACGGAATAGCAAACCTGAGGGGTGCAACATCTGGACCGCAGACCTTGGCCGGTCTTAGCGTGCTATCCTACGTATCGAAGAAGGCGATCGAGACCGGTGCAAAGGTCATCGTACCGGTCAGACAGCCAGAGGTTTGGCCCATCGCAGCCGACATCGTTGAAACGGAGTACAAGTTAGCCGGTAGAGGTGAGGAATTCGATGAAGGGGATATCCGGTTTCTATCACCTCAGCAATTCGGTTTCTCGTCAAACTACATGGGTCTCATGATGAGGGAAAGACCTGCGGCCAACATCATGATAGGAGCCTATTGGGCTGAATCACTGCAGCTGGGGGAGACGGGAAACCGAGTCGGAGCGTTCCAGATATCTGGAACGGCACAGACCTCGCAGATTCCCTTCTTCCTCGTAACGACTGACTATTGCCTACTCGGTGAAGAGATCTACTCTGCAGGAGCATACTTGACACAGGACGCCCCCCTCATAGCTAGCTTGGCAGGACAGGACGTGGGCAGGATCATAGCCGTAATACTCTGCATACTTGGTTGCTTATTTTCAACGGTAGGCAGCGATCTGCTGTTGAATATCTTCGGGATGTGAAATAGATGTCTGAAAAGTTAAGAAGTATCGAGATACCCATAATAATCACCGCCATATGCACCTTGCTACAGGTCATACCCTACTATTTCAACATACCAGTCATCGACCAGGCTTCAGCTATAGAAAGGGATTGGATGTTGCTGATAGTCAACATGGCGGTCTTTGTAGGCGTTATTTCGATCGGACAAGTGCACGGAAGGAAGATCATGAGGAGGAGAGACAATTGGGAGTACAGCGTAGTACTGATGGTCGCACTGATTATCATGGCAATTACAGGGCTACCCATTGAATCCATCGGACTAGGATTGGACAACCCCATCTACAACTTCCTATTCATAAACGTCATGACTCCTCTAGGCAGCACCATGTACAGCATACTGGCATTCTTCATCACCTCCGCTGCATATAGAGCATTCAGAGCAAGAAACATCGAGGCCGCGTTAATACTGGTCTCTGGAACCATCGTTGTCATGTCCAATGCACCGTTATTCACCTCATCCCTACCCTTCCTAATCACCTGGAAAAACTGGATATTCGACGTTCCAAACACAGCTACTATGAGAGGCGTAATGATGGGAGCAGCACTCGGAGCCATAGCCCTAGCGGTACGTACCCTAATGGGCATCGAACGCGGATACCTCAGAGGAGGAGGCGCGGATTAGCTTGTCCATCCTAGAAAAGTTGGAGAATGTGGAACGAAGGTACATCTATCTTCTTGCTTGGGTCTTCGTCCTCTTTCCACTGCTATTTCCGCTGGGCCTACCAATACCTATAGGCAGAGAATCAAAGGCATGGAAGGAGTACATAGAAAACATACCCAGTGACAGCACAATAATAGTATCCATGGATTACGGCGTATCCGGGATGCCAGAACTCTACCCAATGACGGTCGCCACCATGCACCACCTATGGACAGACACTGCATCGAAAAACTTCAAGATCGTAGTTATCGCCAGCTGGAACCAGGGACCACTGGTGTTTGACACACTGCTGGATCAGATGAACCCCGCTTCGACATACGGCGTAGTATATGGAGAAGACTGGATCGAACTAGGATGGATACCCGGCAGCGAGACCGGTATGGCCGCCCTAGCAACGGATATGTGGAGCCAGACACCAAAAGACTTTCTTGAGAACCGACCCCTATCAGAATATCCCATCATGGAGAACATTAAAACTGCTGAAGACATTGATCTTGTCGTCAGCTTCGAGACGGGCACTCCTGGGCTACCTGAATGGCTACGCCAGTGGAACACGCCTTATGGCACACCCTTCATAGTTGGGTGCATCGGCGTATCTGTTCCAGGCATGGCACCTTATCTTGCCTCTGGACAGTTGGATGCCTTAATGCCTGGGCTTACAGCGAGCGGAGAATACGAAATACTCATCGGCAGACCAGGACTCGCAGTCTCTGGGCTTGACGCGGTTTCGATGTCTCACCTTTTAGTGGTTCTGCTTGTGGTCGTGGGGAACATAGCGTTCTTTGCGTCAAAGTCGAAGGGGGTAAACTAGATGTCCCTTATGACGCTCTTACCCATATGGGCCGCTGTCTTCTTCACCCTTGCGATATACAGCTTCCTCTACGGTGAAAACCCTTGGTTCCGCTTCGCGGAGCACGTTTACGCGGGTGTATCAGTTGGCTATGCCGTCGCCTTTAACCTGGACTATCTCCGAGACCAGTGGGTCAACAGATGGTCCATGTCAGGAGGCATGGCGGTGCTTTACCTTTTCGCATTAGCGATGGGGTTGCTCTGGTACGCCCGGTTCAACAAAAAATACTTCTTCCTATACAGATGGACTCTAGCCATCGTCGTCGGGACAGGCATAGGAATGGCTCTAAGAACCGTGGTATTCACACAGTTCCTAGACCAGATAATCGCACAGGCCAGGATACCCCTCTTCGTCAGTGGTGACCCACTTCAATCTGTCAGCAACATACTGCTAACCATAATGACTCCATGCGTGCTACTATACTTCTGGTTCACAGGAGGAGCCCGAGAAACTGGCCCAATGAAGCACATAGCGAAAATAGCGAGATACACCATTATGGCCGGCTTCGGAGCGGCCTACGGCTACACGGTACTCACAAGGTTTTCACTGCTCATCGGCAGAAGCCAATTCCTCCTAGGAAACCCACCAAACCCGCCTGAAGCCAAAATGGCGTTCATAACCATAGCCCTAGTGATGCTAGCCTCGTTGATCGGATACGATCTACTGAAACCTAAAAACATTTAGACAAAAATCTTCCACCTTTTTTATATTATCTTTTCCAATTTTGTCTATTCTATTTTCTATACCTCGTTCAGTATAACCAGGGCGGGTGAAGAACATACTCTCGTAACTCCTATGGAAAACGTTCGACTAGCCAGAGGGCTAAGGCTGTTCCACGTCAGGTTCGCAAACCGACTGATGCTCTCTTCTTCATACTCTTAAGAGGATTCGGATTAACCCATAAAATCCGGTTTAAGATGGCCCTTCTTTTATAAGGGAAGGTATACACTGACAACCCGAGACGAGGTTAATCAATATCCTCTTAAGTTTTCTCGTGGTCATCTCAACGTTCTGGCCTCTATAAGGCTCACGGGGTATCACCTTGGGTGGTTTGCAAACGGCATCCTCCTATCGAGCCTCTAGGGACCATTCATGTAGCCGCTCAGGATCGGACCCATTCTTTAAGCGGGTCTCACTGTGGACCATGGTTACGATGGGTCTTCCCCACCCATGATGCCCTCTATTGCTTGTCAGTAAACGTTTTCCATACATATCTTTAAGCAATTATGCTCTCCATTCTGTGGTGGGGAGGGCTAAGGACCTAATGGAGCCATCGGATCCTGGATATCGGGTAATTGTTGCAGGGAGAATAGACATTGCTCGGCCAGACGGGCCCCCGCTCTCAGGGATTTCCAACCCGTGCTCCAGGGCCGGCAATACTCCCCAAACCCTTAAGCGGGGATAAGCCCCACGACGGGGTGATCGCTCAAAACCCAAGTAAAACTGGGTTTTGTGAATGCAAAAAGAGAGAGAAGAAAAAGATGAGTATTAAGGAAGAAGACATGGAGAAGCTAGCGGATTTAGTGGTAAAGAAGCTCTTAAGCAACAAAGAAGACCTCATACATGGCTTCATGGCAGTGAGTAAAGTCGCTGACGATTCATTGATGTATCATAAGATAGGAGACGTAGCCAACATCGAGAAAGTAAGGTTGACGGGTCCTCCGTCACAGTATCAGCCTAACGACACCGCACAAGGAGCAGGGAACCGAGTGACATTCAACGCTTACACCTTTATACCAAAAGAAGTAGTTGAAGGCCAGGAATATCCGTTGATTGTGCTACCTCATGGTGGGGTTCACTCGAATTTCGGTTCCGGCTATGCTTATGTGATTCGGGAGCTGATCAGTCAGAGTTACATAATAATCGCCCCAGAGTACCGGGGGAGTACCGGGTATGGGCGTCAATTCTATGAGCTGATAGACTATGGAGGGCTAGAGTCTGAAGACACATTTGCAGCGAGAAACTTCATGATAGAGAACTGCGAGCTTGTGGATCCAGAGAGGGTTGGAGTCATGGGTTGGAGCCACGGAGGCATGCATACTCTATTCAACATCTTCAAACATCCAGAGGCATATCAGGCTGCCAACGCATCTGTACCGGTTAGCGATATAGTAGCCCGGATGGGGTATAAGAAACAGGATTATAGAGACCTTTTCGAGGCCGATTACCACATAGGGAAAAGCGGCGCCGATAATGTGAACGAGTACAGGAGAAGGTCACCAGCCTGGAATGTACCGGAGTATGACAAGAAGATACATCCACCACTACTGGTTCATACCACTAGAAACGACCAAGATGTCAACGTCTTAGAGGTAGAACACCTGATAAAATCGTTGAAAGAGAAAAACTGGCTATTCGAGTACAAAGTATATCCTCCTACCTCTGGTGCACATGGGTTTAGCAGACTTAGCACAAAGTTCTCTAAAGGCGTCAGAGGAGAGATATACGAGTTCCTAGCAAAACACCTCAAACCACTTGGGCCCAACCCTCTTAAGAGATTCATCGGAGAGCCGAACCCGCTAGACTAATTCCCCCCTTTTTTATGTATGATTAGTCCGCTTGGCTGATCATTTAACTTGCTCTAAGCATTCGGAGTAGTTAAGGTGCCCAAACTACGACGTTACGTTGACACCATAAAAGTATAATATGACATAAAAAATAGATAATATGACATACTGAATGGATAAACTGTTCGGCTCGAAGACCAGGGTACGCATGATTACCAGGCTCGTGATGAACCCCCAGCAGACATTCTACATCAGAGAGCTGTCGAGGGAGCTGGGCATCCCCTACGGGATGGTCTACAGGGAGATAGGGAACCTCGCCGAGCTGGGGATAATAACGCTGGAGAAAAGAGGAAAGATCACGCTCATCCACGTCAACGAGAGCCTGCCGTACCTCAGCGACCTCAGGAACCTGGTGCTCAAGACCACCGGCGTGTCCTACGTGATACTGGAGAGGATTCCAGATAAAGACGGCATCCGGTTCATGCTGGTCTTCGGCTCCATGGCGAGCGGAGACTACGGCGAGAGGAGCGACATCGACCTCATGGTGGTGGGGAGCATGGACGAGGAGCCGCTCCTAGTCGCGGCGAAGAGGATCGAGGAGGAAACCGGGCGGGAGGTGAACTACTTGCTGTGGAGCGAAGAAGAGTTCCTGGAAAAAGTAAAGGCTGGGCACCACCTTCTTCTGGATATAGCGGAGAAGCCGCTGATAATGCTGGTGGGGAGCGAGGACGAGTTTAGAGGAGCTGTTAAGGCGGCGGGTCATCAGTAAGGTCCGCGCCGATGAACGGGTTGTCGAGAAGGCACTCGCGAAGGCTCGACGAGACCTGAACACGTCCGAGACCCTGCTCGACAACGACGAGTACGACTGGTCCCTAACGGTCTCGTACACCGCCATGCTGGGCGCCGCGAGGGCCTTGATGTTGAGCGGAGGGTATAGGCCGTCGAGTTCCGAGGGGCACGTGGCGGTCGTCAGGTTCATGGAGGCTGTGTCCAGCGACGGGGAGATGCTGCGGTTCACGGGTATCCTGGATCGTCTGAGGAGGAAGAGGCACCGGGTCGTCTACGAGGAATACGATATAACCTCGGGGATGAGGCAGCTAAAGCCCTTGAATGGGCCAGGGGCTTCGTTGATAAAATAATTGAGATAATAGATTGATGTGTCACAGGCTTTAATCACGCACAGTAACAGTAAAATTCATTTTTTTTAGTAAGATTCTATCGTACAAATTCTAGATATCAATTTAAAAATAGTTTATACCGAGTATATCTTGGTTTTAGAGGAAGCATACATGTCTGGCATCAAAGAAAGCACGGAACTTGACGAGGATACAATGTACAAATATGTCGACGTATCAAGAACAAAGGGTGTCTTACCTGCCGACATTTACCTAAAATACATGAAAGAGTATCATAACAGGTGTTAGCTTACCACCACGCTTTCAAGCCCAACTTGCGTTTCCTGATATTCTTCAGCTTCCTCTAGAATCTCATCCACTTCATATCCATTCAACCTGACCGCGTGTTTTCTTGGCTCATCTTCAAGAACTGTGCCCACTATAGGGAACGGTCTAGGAAACCTTATCAACGGCCTTAAAACCATGCACAGAATATACCTGTTTCTTTTTAGATACAGCTCTTCTCTCTTGTCGTCTATCAACCAATCTTCCATTACTTTATCTACTACACCATAGCCAATAATGCATTCACCGAACATCCATACCCTCTTGACGAACAGTATCTTGTTGCCTCTCACCCACGGTCTATCTATCCTGCTGTAATACCTGCCTGTGTCATAGAGCTGATTCTGTATTGCGTCATTCCAGATCCTTATGGCATAGCCATAGTCATCTGTCATGGTTGAATGATAAAAATGTCACATAATTAACTCTTTTTTAAAACTTTTATAACAAAAATTGTAGGATACTTTATTATAAAAAAAGAAATTGGGGTGGACTATATGTCCATGTCCTCGTCCATGCCGCCGGGTGGGCCGCCCGCGCCCATGTCTGGGCCGCCGCTCTTCGCAGCCACAACGTCGTCGATCCTGAGGATCATGGAAGTCACCTCGATGCCGCTCTTGATGGCCTGCTCCTTCACCACCGTGGGCTCCACGACTCCCTCGCCCATCATGTCGATGACGCCCTCGTCGTAGACGTTGACGCCCATGTGGGCGCCCTCCTTCTTGGCGTGGGCGGTCTTCATCGCCACCATGGTGTCCAGGATGTCTAGGCCCGCGTTCTCCGCCAGCGTGCGGGGGATGATCTCCAAGGCGTCGGCGAAGGCCTCGATGGCCAGCTGCTCTCGGCCGCCCACCTGGGCGGCGTAGCCGCGTACGGCCTTGCTCATCTCCATCTCGACGCTTCCGCCGCCTGCCACCATCTTTGGGGTCTCGGCGACATCGCTGATGACGTAGAGGGCGTCGTTGAGCGACCTCTCGGCCTCGTCGATCATGCGCTCCAGGCCCGCCCTGATGAAGATGGCGACGGCCTTGGGGTCCTTGCACTCCTCGACGAAGATCATCTTGTCGTTGCCGACCTTCTTCTCCTCGACGACGCCGCAGACGCCTAGGTCGCTCTTCTTCAGGTCGGCCAGGTTGTTGACGACCTTGCCGCCCGTGGCTTTGGCGAGCTTCTCCATGTCGCTCTTCTTGACGCGCCTGGCGCTGAGCACGCCCGCCTTGGCGAGGTAGTGCTGGGCCACGTCGTCGATGCCCTTCTGGCAGAAGAGCACGTTGGCGCCGGTCTCCATGACCTGGTCCACCTTCCTCTTCAGCATGTCGGATTCCTGGTCCAGGAACGCCTTGATGCTGTCGGGGCTGGTGATCTTGATCTCGGCGTCGAACTCTGTCTTCTTGACCTCCAGAGGCGTGTCCAGGAGCATGATCTTCGCCTTCTTGATCTTCTTCGGCATTCCGGCGTGCACGACCTCCTTGTCGACGATTATACCCTTCACGAGCTGCGTGTCACGGAGGCCCTCGCCCTCCTTCTTGACGATCTGGACGTTGTCGACGTCGGCGATGACGGTTCCGTCCCGTTCCTCGATCACCTGCTTGATGGCGTCGATGACGATGCCGCTCAGGTGGTCGCGGACGGACGAGACTGCCTTGCTCCTAATGCTGGTGTTGCTCAGCTTCATGAGGGTATCCCGGTCGTCCAAGTCGACGTCCTTGGAGACACCCTCGAGGGTCTCCAGGGCCTTCTCGGCCGCCTTCTGGTAGCCGCTGATGATGATGCTCGGGTGGATTTTGTCCTCCAGAAGCTCACCTGCCTTCTTCAACAGCTCGCCGGCCAGCAGCACCGCGGAGGTGGTGCCGTCCCCGACCTCCTTGTCCTGAGTCTTGCTGACCTCGATCATCATCTTGGCGGCGGGGTGCTGCACGTCGATCTCGTCGAGAATCGTGGCTCCGTCGCTTGTGATGGTGATGTCGCCCAGGCTGTCGATGAGCATCTTGTCCATGCCCCGTGGGCCGAGTGTGGTCTTCAGCACCTCCGCGATTATCTGGGCCGCTACCATGTTGCTTTTACGTGCGTCGCGGCCTCTGCTTCGCTGGGTGTCCTCCCTCAGTACGATAACCGGTTGTCCTCCATAGTATGCCATTTCATCTGCCTCCTACATCATGGGCGGCATTCCGCCTGGCATTCCGCCCGGCATGCCTCCCATTCCTCCTCCCGGTGGCCCCGCCGGTGCCCTCATCTTGGAGACAGCGATCATGTCGTCTATCCTCAGAAGCATTGTGCTCGCCTCGGTCGCCGACTTGATGAATTGGGCTTTGACGACCATGGGCTCGTAGACGTCGAGCTTCGTCATCTCCGATACCACGTTTTTGAAGCCGTCGACGCCGATCCATTTCTTTCCCTTGGCGTGCTCGCTCTGCATCTCGCTGATCGCGTCGATGGGGTCCATCCCGCTGTTCTCCGCGAGGGTCGTCGGTATGACCTCAAGGGCGTCGGCGAACGCGTTAACGGCGAGCCTCTCGCGGCCAACCAGCTTCTCCGCGTAGTCGCGAAGCAGCCGGGCGACCTCGATCTCAGGTGCCCCGCCGCCTGCGACGATCTTAGGCTCCTCGACGACGTCCTTGACGACGCAGAGGGCGTCATGGATGCTTCGGTTGGCCTCGTCGACGACGCGCTCGGTGCCTCCCCTGATGAGGATGCTCACGGCCTTGGGGTTCTTGCAGCCCTCGACGAATATCATCTTGTCGTCGCTGATCTTCTTCTCCTCGACGCTCGCGGCGTAGCCTGCGTCGTCGCTGTTGAGCTGGTCGACGCTGGAGACAATCTTGGCGCCCGTCGCCTTGGCTAGGGCCTCCATGTCGCTCTTCTTGAGCCGGCGAGCGGCCAGTATGCCCTCGCGGCTGAGGAAGTGCTGCACCATGTCGTCGATGCCCTTCTGGCATAGAAGCACGTTGATCCCCGCCTCCTTGACCTTGCTGACCATGTCGCGGAGCATCTGCTCCTCCTGGTCCAGGTAGGCCTGCATCTGCTCGGGTGTCTCGATGCTGATCTTAGCGTCGAACTCGGTCTTCTCGATCTCCATGGCGGCGTTGAGCAGCCCTATCTTGGCTTCCTTCACCAGCTTGGGCATGCCGTCGTGGACGATCTCCTTGTCGATGATGAGGCCATTTATCAGGCTCGTGTCGGTCATCGATCCGCCGGGCTTCTTCTCGATCTTGATCATGTCGAGGTCCACCTTGTATCCGCCGTTGCCTTCCTCCGCTATCTGGAGGACCGCGCCGACAGCGACGTCGCTCAGGTGATCTCTGTACCCGCTGATGAGCTTGCTGGCCATCGTGGTCATGGCGACCTTCTTGAGAACCTTCTTGTCCTTGGGCTTCACCTTCTCGGCGATCTCCTCAAGGATCTCTAGGGCCTTTTCCTCTGCCTGCCTGTAGCCGTCTATGATTACTGTGGGGTGTACCTTCTTTTCCATGAGCTCAGCGGCGTTGCCGAGGAGCTCGCCTGTGAGGATCACGACGCTCGTCGTTCCGTCTCCAACCTCGTCGTCCTGGGTCTTGCTGACCTCCACCATCATCTTGGCGGCTGGGTGCTGCACGTCCATCTCCTTGAGCATAGTTGCTCCGTCGTTGGTGATGGTCACGTCGCCGAAGCTGTCCACCAGCATCTTGTCCATGCCCTTGGGGCCTAGGCTGGTCTTCACAGCCTCAGAGACGATCCGGGCGGCCATGATGTTGCTGCCGCGGGCGTCCTTCCCGGTGGAGCGCTCGGTACCCTCCTTCAGGATGATGACGGGTTGTCCTTGTGCACTCAATCTTTTTTCTCCTTAGTGTTCACCACGGGTATACTGCGGCGCGTAGAAATCGAAGATGGCTCTCCTTGAGTATACGCTGTTTTGTCGCCGCTCATAGGTATACCACTCGTGGTTGTAAACCAAGAGTTGTATACCTAGGCTTATAAAAAACCTTTTGGTAGCCCCCAAGGGCTCTAGATGAAATCCCTGAGCTGAATTATATTGTTTTCCTTTTTCACGAGGCCCTCTTTCTCGAGCTCACTGACTATGTCCCTGATCACGTCCTCCCGCAGCTGGAAAGTCCGGGAGAGCACCTTTACGCTCGTGGGGCCCTGATCCACTATGTGGTGGACGATCTGCTTCTTCCGGCGGTCCATCTCCTCGAGGGCGTTCTGGGCCGCCCCCAAGGCGAGGTTCCTTATGTAGAGGAGCCTGGCGCGGCGCTTCTCAAGGCCGTCCAGCTCGTCGTCGATGACATGTATTATCTGGCTCAGGGGGGTGACGTCGTCCGGGTCTAGGCTGTCCTCCTCCATGTCCTTGACCTGCTCCTCGAGCCGCTCCATGTGGTTGTCGTGCTGTATCCACTGCCCGGGGTTGTTGAAGCTGATGAGCCGCTCGTTGTAGAGGGCGGGGCTGAAGTCGATCTGGAGGCTGTAGAACTTGTTCAGATGGAAGACGTTCTTGTCCGCGCCCCTGTTGCTCTTCTGCCTGACCACATCGACGAGCTCGGCATTCCTGATTACCTTGAGGTGTTTGGCGGCCAGCTGCTGCGCTATGTTAAGCTCGTTGCTGAGCCTGAGCGTATAGTCCGGGCCCTCGCTGAGCTTCCTTATGATGCTCCTGCGCACGGGGTTCCCTAGGACCCCTACGACGGTCTCGAAGTCTTTCCTAGCCACTCGTCTCTTGCCGGACACAGGTTGTAAACCAAAGGTTGTAAACTGTGATGGTTTAAAAAGATTTTGAGGCGGCTCAGAGCCTCTCGATGACGGCGTCGGCCACGTCGTCCGTAGTGTTGGCGCCGCCGAGGTCCGGCGTCCTGACCTCGCCTTCCTCGAGGACCTTGAGGACGGCCGCCTCCACGCGGTCCGCCGCCTCCTTCTCGCCGAGCCACTCCAGCATCATGGCGGCGCTCAGGATGGTGGCGACAGGGTTGGCTATGCCCTTGCCTGCGATGTCAGGCGCCGATCCGTGGACGGGCTCGAAGATGCAGAGTTCGTCACCGACGTTGCCGCTGGGCGCCATGCCCAGGCCGCCGACTAGGCCCGCGGCCTCGTCGCTTAGGATGTCGCCGAACATGTTGGTGGTGACTATGACCTGGAACTGCTGGGGCGAGAGGACGAGCTTCATGGCGCAGGCGTCGACGATGACCTCCTCGTAGGCGATGCCGGGGTAGTCCTTGGCTACGTCCCGTGCCGCCTCGAGGAACACGTCGTCCGTGTAGTCCAGTACGTTGGCCTTGTGGACGGCGGAGACCTTGGACTTGCCGTTTCTCCGGGCGTACTCGAAGGCGTACCGTACGATGCGCTCGCTGGCCTCCCGCGTGATGACCCTGACGTTGAACCCGTAGTCCCTGCCTCTGTCGCCTATCATCTTGTAGATGCCCTCGGTGTTCTCGCGGACGATCATGATGTCGACGTCGGGGTTGACGGCGGGGACGCCGGGGTACGCCTTGGCGGGCCGCAGGTTTGCGTATAGGTTGAGCCTCTGCCTCAGCGGTAT
>DAOVEE010000141.1 GCA_030669135.1 Candidatus Bathyarchaeota archaeon
CAAAGGTAGCCTACTATTAATGCTGAGAAACAACGAACCCGGAAAAGACCTCTGGTTCACCCCCGGAGGAAGAATCCATAAAAACGAGTCACTAGAGGAAGCCGTGAAACGTATATTATCCATGGAAACAGGACTACAACCCATAAACATCACCCAGATATCAACCACGTCCCACATATGGCCCGAAGCACACACCGTAACCACCTACTACAAAGTCGAAGTAAACACCGACAAAGTAAAACTAGACAAACAACACCGCAAATACAAATGGATCAACAAAATGGAGGATGGATTACACCCCTACCTAGCTGAAATGATCAAGAACTCAGACCTTTTCACATAGTTTATTATTTCAAGTTTTCATTAGTGCGTAACTATTTCTTATATTCGTGTGTTACCCGCCGCACCCAACAATCAACCGTGAAAACCGGTTCCAGAGAATACATAAGTTTAATTAGATTCTTTTTCTATAGGCATCCGGGCGGCAGAGAGTGGACGTAACGGTTACTGAAAGCCAACTGAACCAGGTGCTGAACAGATTGGACCTGGTCAGGCTCGAAATCCTTAGGCTCAGAGCAATGCTTCTGCCAGAGGAGGAGCCGACGGGAGAGGAGGCGAAGGAGCTTGAGGCGGCTCGAAAAGAGATAACCGAAGGCTCCGGCGTAACTCTTGAAGACCTGATGAAGGAACTAGGCTGACGCCAATTGTTCCAGGTCATCGCCTCTCCGAGAGCTAGAAAGTCCCTGAAGAAGCTACCTGAGCGTTACAGACGAAGGATCATCGAGCTGCTCGTAATCTTCCGTGAAAACCCTGTCCCCGCCGAATATTACGACATCAAGAAGCTCAAAGGGCAAACAGACACCTATAGAGCGAGAATCGGTGATATTCGTGTAATCTATGAAATTATATGGGACAGTAAAAAGGTTCACGTGTTACTCATTAAACGAAGAGAAAGAGCTTACCAATAAACCGTCTATTCCTCGTCGACCAATTAACGTGACTAAAAATACGGGTAGAGAATCCTCCGAGGGGTAATAAAGTAAGTTAAATGAAGCCAGACTGACCTAATCCCTTCAGCTACGGAAAAGCGGCGGAGAGATTAATGAAAAAAAGCCTCTAAATTACAGTTTGAAGCGATCAAATCCCCATTATTTCTTGTATCCCAGCAACGGAAAACCCGTACAAAAACATCAAACAAATCACCAAAATGAGCCACTTCTGGCCCACTGCACACACCGTGACCACCTACTACAGAGTCGAGGTAGACTCAGACAAGGTGAAACTAGACGAACAGCACCGCGACTACAGATGGATCAACAAGATGGAGGACGATCTACACCCCTACCTAGCTGAAATGATCAAGAACACAGGCATTCTCAGATAATAACCAAATACAGGCCTCCACCGAACCATTAGGCATTCACTTTTACTAGACTCTCAGTAGCGACTGAACCTTCATATGACTTATAAGGTCCATCAGGAACCCGAAACCAGACGAGGTGAGGCACGTGACCGTGGGTAAAGCCTCCCGAAGCGTTAAAGGGAAAAGTTACTCGATTCTTAGACGCTACGAGGAGGGCTCTCCCTGAGGGAGAATGATGACGTCGTCCACGTCAGGTGCGTCATAAAGGGGGAGCCCGCCTCGATGATCCGGGAGCTGAAGCGCAGGGGCACAGTCGCCAGCGTCAAGGAAGCCGCCGTACAGGGCCTCTGCGATTACTACGACGACTTACTCGGGAGAGACCTAGGGCGCCTCGAGGCTTAGAAGGCAAAAGACAGTAGCTCATGGCATCGATGTTGGGCAACCTGATGGCGCAACCGAACCGGAGCCGTCGGACTCTTTATATTCTCCGACGATCCATCAGTCTCTGACGAACGATGTCGTCGGAGAAAACCGAGCTGTCAGTGGGCACCAAAGGCGAGATATACACGACCAAGATCATCCGCGAGAAAACCGGCCTCCACCCCGGAGAAAAAGCAGTCGCCCACGTAGAGGAAGGCAGACTCATAATAGAGCCCAAGCCCACAAGCCTCTCCCTACTACGGAAGAAAAGGATGGCACCCCCCGTATCCCCGGAGGAGATGAGGCAGCACAGAAGGGATCTCTCTGAACGCCTCAAGGAAAGATAGAGCCAGGGTCCACCTGGACACCACCTACCTGCTCCCCTTCCTCGGCCTAGACATAGAACTCGGAAACTATACGCTGAAACGCTTCGAGGAATACCTCTCCAACGTAGACGAGATACACTTCAGCGAGATAAGCGTCTACGAGGCCAAGGCAAAGATAAAGAGGCTCGCCGCGAGGAACCCGGACTACGCGGCTGCCCACACAGACTTCGGCGACAACCTCAAGGTCCTGCAGGAAGACGAAAAAGTCACGTTCCACCGGTACACGCCAGCCGACGACCATAGATTCAACACGTTAATCATAAAAGCCCCAGGCATAGACTTCTTCGACGCCGTCATAGTCGCCCAGGCGGCGGAGGCAGGCCTCCTCCTCACAGAGGACCACGACATACTGGGCCTGAGTGGCCACAAGTGGCTCAGAGAAGCCCCGTGGAACGGGCTCAAAATAAGAAACTGGACCCAGACAGTTGAATAGAGGCTGCCTCCTCGTCGAGCCAGATAACCATGAAAACCAGACTAAGAAGATGAGCCAACGAAACACGCCTACAGCCACGTCATCGAGACTGGACGGTGACCTCCCCATGGCAGACCGGGCGACTTCGCCTAATCGAGTAGACCAAGTTACACTGGAGTAGAACCTTAACAATCAAGGGTTGAAGGCACTGGCCGCTGAAACCTGACGAAGGCCATACAGAACGAGAGGCGGGCAAAGATGGAACTAGAAAAAATTTTTAGGTTTATCCCGAGATAACTAAGAAGGTGGATCGTATCCCATCCAGATCGACATCGAGGGAGAAGATCTATGATCGACGCAGTGCTGGACGTAGCCGTGATCCTGGGATCAGCGATAATAGGAGGGTCATTCACGGCGGCCGCGGGACTCCGCAGGGACGCTGGCTGAACACATGCTTCTTGGGTGGAGGACGCTGGGCGTCGTCGGCGCCTTCATGGGGGGCGTGATGGGGGCCTGCTCCGTGGCGAGGATGGAGGGCATAGGATCCTATATGACGGATCAACTGGTGCTCGGGGCCACGGTCTACAGGTACAGTGAAAAGATAGTCGAGGGGAACTACTTTGATTACGTCTTCTTTTTCGCCGCGTTCGCGTTGTTCCTAGTCAACCTCTGGGCGTATAACCCGGCCTTCGAAACGGGCACGTTCTCCTCAGACATGCTGTGTCTGGCGTTGGCGTTTGGAGGCGCCTTCGTCTCAGGCATCCTGATCATGAGGCTGTCCAGTTGGGTGGAACAGACCGAGTTTTAACGCGGCTGGGCTGCCGCAGACGACGTGGCCGTGAACTTTACTGATCTAGATCCTTCTCCGTGTCTCTGTCTGACTCTTTCCGTATGATCTCGTCCTTGATCTCCTGCATGTAGCCGTTTATCTTAGTCTCCAGGACGTTGTAGTTCTCCTCGTCGATCAATCCCTGCTTGAACTCGTTCAGTATCTGATCCCTTAGTCTGTAGAGCTCCCCCTCGCATCTGCGCGTGTCCATCTTGAAGCGTGTGTAGACCTCGTCTATCTCGCCGAGCAGCCTGTCAAACAGTATCTTCTTCCTTCTCCTCACGCCTCGAGTCCTGACAATCCACCCGCCCACGCCCACGATCGCCCCGCCGACGGTGATCACAATCCCTATCACCTCGATCGACAACGACATCCCCGCTGGGCCGCTCTGTGTTTGGGGGCTCGAGATCTTCTCTATCTTCGATGCATCCACCGTTTCCCTTGAGGCGTCGAAGACACCGGTCACCCGGACCCCGTACTCGTCCCCTATATCCATCAACGCTCCCTGATAGGTGACAGACACCACGCTGGATCCTTCACTTAAACCAAACCTGTACCCTACCCCATACAGTGCCTCCAGGTTCTTCACGGTCCCCGTGACAACCACCGTGTGGCCGCTGCACTTGGTCGCCTGAGCCCTCAGGTCCTTTATGGAGATCTCACCGACGCTCGCCCGCTTCGCAAGCCACACGGCCTCATCAACCATGTATTGAACGATCTGGTAATCCTCCCGTGCCAGTGCCTGCTGGGCTTGACCCAGTTTGAGTTCAGCGGCGCTCACGTCGGCGTTAACCTCTCTCGCCTCGTCGATCTCGGACTGGGCGTAGCTGATCAGGTCCCCGATGTCACTCGTGGTGGCGATCCTGGATACCTTGACGTCGTCAAAGTAGATGCGCGAAGGCTTGTTGCCTTCATAGGCGACAGGTTCAAGCCTTATGGAGCCGGAGAGGAAGGGGCTATCCTCGTCCTTATACTCCAGCTTGGGGCTATCGTCCATATATACCTCGATCTCGTCTCCAACGCATACGATCCTCACGTCGTACCAGGACTCCGAATCTAGTTCCATGTTCACACGTTTCAGCTCGGTGAAGTGTCCCTCCCCGGGAAGAGTCTGCCCTTTGAGCAGGGTCAAATGGTATCTATAGAGGCGTAGAGTATACCTGTCTGGCGCCTCAGGCTTCGGGGTGAACCGGAAATTGATGAAGGCCACGCCCTCGACCAGCTTGAACCTGAACTCGAAGACATAGTCGATCCAATCGGAGTCGCCGGCCATCGCCCCGCAGTGTCCCTTTCCCACAAGAACGTGGCCGTCGTCCTCCGTCTCCACCCCCCACGCCGAGCCCTCGATCTCTGGATCTATATCTGTCCTCCAGCCGCTGAAGTCTCCGTCCTCGAAGTCGTCCTTGAAGATGAGGAACGTGTAAAGCCCTTCCATGGGCTCCTTCACCTTCTCCAAGCTCTCCACCGCCACGGTCATGGTGGAAGCGTCGAAGATGCCGACGACCCTCACCCTGTCATCCGTCTTGATCTCACCGAGGGTGCCATCGTATGTGGCCGAGACCACCCCTGTTCCGTCGTCGACGGCGAACCTATAGACGCCGTCCCCGTACCGTATGTTCCTTATCGTCCCCGAGACCTCCACGGTGCGCTGATCATGCTCGGCTGAATACTTCGACAACTCTCTAACAGATACGGGTCCCACAGGCGCGTGCTCAGCCAGGTTCAAAGCCTCCTTTGCAAGGGACTCGGTCGAG
>DAOVEE010000017.1 GCA_030669135.1 Candidatus Bathyarchaeota archaeon
CCCACGTTGCGCAGGTAGTGGCTCGCCTCCTTCCAGCCGAGGCCCTTGACGTTCTCGACTAGCCACTCCCGGGCGTCCCTGGGGTCGTCGAAGCCCTGGATGACGCCCTTGATCCTGGGGGCTAGCTCCCGGGTATCGTAGATGTACTCGGCGCGCCTGTTCGCGAACCTGTGCCCCTCCTCAACGAGACACCCCCTGACGTCCTGCATGCTACCCTCCATGAGGCCGCCGCCGAGGAGGGCGTCGACGCAGCGCTGCCCCATCAACGCGCTGCTGTACGCCGTGAGCAGACAGTAGACCAGCTCCTCGTACCACTTCTGGCTGTCCATCAAGTGGACGCACCTGAACTCGTCCATGCGGTCCTCCACCATCTTCCTCACCCGGTGGTCTCTGGTGAGGCCTCTGACCTTCTCCGCCATGGCCTCTATTCCCGGATGGTCGCCCAATGTGGACCGCATCCCTGTAAGTTTGGGACCGCGGGCTTTAAACCATCTTGACTCTCTCATCAGCCGCTAGAATAGTTCTATATGTTTGTCATCGAATGATCCATCATTCTCGGGTAGCCCATATGAAGTACGAGAACGCAGATGTAAAGCTTAGAGCGCTGAAGAAGCTTCCGCGGATACAGACGCCTGGGATAGACCTCCCCGAGGTGCAGGAAGGCCACGAGTTCATGACCTGGTTCTGGATCGCCCAGGAGTTGGTGGAGACCGGCCTCGCGGAGTACTCCGAGCCAGCGGTCAGCCCGACGGAGTGGACCCAGATCCACTTCAAGGAGCGCATCAACCCCGCGGGGCCGCCCAGCCCCCTGCCCGAGGAATTCTACGAGCGTGCCTACCAGAGCTTTTCTCAAGCTAAGGACGACCCTGAGAAGGCCGCTCAGCTCAACAGGATGAGGGCCCGGTACCGAGAGATACTTGAGTCGAGGATCGGCCGCATTATGAGGATGGCGTCGTCGGAGGCAGTTTCATCCACCTCCGCGCTCTCGAAAGATGAGGCCGACTTATACGAGAACATTAACCGAATAGTCACGGCTTGGCGTGACAGAATGAGGGCACTGGGGGCGGAGTAGTTGGCTCGGCAGGACACCTTCGAGGAAGCCTTCACCCGGTTCATAGAGGACTTCATGGACGCCGAGGAACGGTACAAGTACGACCAAGCCATAGGCGAGATGGTCGTCAAGGGCTCCAAGAGCCTCGTCGTCGACTTCACCGACGTCTACGCCTTCGACATGGAGCTCGCCCGCGTCATACTCGACGACCCCGAGAGCCTCACCCCCATCTTCGAGTCCGTGGTCAGGAGCAAGCTGCGCACTAGGGACCCGCTGTACGCCGAGAGCTTGGACAGGATCAACGTCAGGTACAGGAACCTGCCCGCCGAGACGCCGCTCCGCCGCATGGGCGCCGACCACATCGGCCGCCTGATCATGGTCAACGGCATCATCGTCCGAGCCAGCAGCGTCATGCCTCTCGTCGTCAAGGCAACGTTCAGGTGCTCCATCTGCGGCGAGATGAACCACATCGAGCAGAGCGGCCAGACCATTCAGAAGCCCCAGAAGTGCCTCGCCTGCGACAACAGGAAGGGCTTCGAGCTCGTCCCCAGGGAGTCGGTGTTCATCGACAGCCAGAACGTCACCATTCAGGAGCGGCCCGAGGACCTTCCCCCAGGCCAGCTGCCGCGGAGCATCCACGTGGAGCTCAAGGACGACCTCGTGGACATAGCCCGCCCAGGCGACAGGATCACCCTCACGGGGTTCATCAAGCTGCTCCCACGGTACGGCAGGGGCGGCGAGCTCCGCACCTTCGAGATCCAGGTGGACGCCAGCCACACGGAGATAAGCGGAAGGGAGACGGAGCTCATGGAGATCAGCTCCGAGGACGAGGAGGCGATCCTGGAGGTGGCCAACGACCCCTGGGTGTTCCAGAAGCTCATGGGCAGCATGGCGCCCAGCATCTACGGCTACGAGCACATCAAGGAGTCCATCCTATACCTCCTCTTCGGCGGCGTCCTCAAGGAGCGGCCCGACATGAGGATCAGAGGCGACGTCAACGTCCTCCTCGTGGGGGACCCGGGCACCGCCAAGAGCCAGATGCTCAACTTCGCCTCCAAGGCCGCGCCCAGGGGCCTCATGACCACGGGCAGGGGAAGCACCGCCGCCGGCCTCACCGCCGCCGTCGTCAAGGAGGGCGGCACGGGCAGCTTCGTGCTGGAGGCAGGCGCCCTGGTGCTGGCCGACAAGGGCGTCTGCTGCATCGACGAGATCGACAAGATGAGGGACGAGGACAGGGGCGCCATACACCCTGCCATGGAGCAGCAGGTGGTCGCCATCGCCAAGGGAGGCATCGTCGCCACCCTCAACGCGCGCACAAGCATCCTGGCGGCGGCGAACCCGTCGCTGGGCCGGTACAACCCTTACCAGACCATCGCCCAGAACATAACGCTGCCCGTCACCATCCTCAGCAGGTTCGACCTCATATGGATACTCAAGGACCAGCCAGACAGCCAGATGGACGCCGACATCGCCGAGCACATACTCGGGCTCCACAGGGTGCTGACGTCGGTGGAGGCCCCGCTAAATATGGAGCTCCTCAAGAAGTACATCAGCTACGCCAAGAAGATCAAGCCCATCATCACCGACGACGTCATCGAGCGGTTCAAGGACTTCTACGTAAAGATGAGGAACGCCAGCGTCGAGGGAGGCGAAGCCGCCGCCATAGCAATCACCGCCAGGCAGCTTGAGGGCCTCGTCAGGATCGCCGAAGCCCGCGCCAGAGCCCACCTCCGCGCCGAGATCAGCGTCGAGGACGCGGAGGCAGCCATCAACCTGATGCGGAAGAGCCTGGAGCAGGTGGGCATCGACGTCAAGACAGGCCAGATCGACATAGACATACTGTACTCGGGCAAGCCGCGGAGCCTCCAGAACCAGCTCCAGAAGCTGCTGCAGGTGGTCAGCGAGATGGAGAGGGTGAGCGGAAGCGTCCGCGACGACGACATCTACGACGCGCTGCAGAGCGACCACGGCATAGGTAGAGCCGAGGCCGCCAAGCTCATCGGGGTCCTCATGAAGGACGGCACCATCTACTCGCCGAGGCCCGGCTACTACAAGCGCACCACATAGAGCCACCGGGCTCTATTCTAGTACCTAAACTTCTTGTCCACCTGGTTAATCGGTGGCTCCCCCCGCTTCACCCGGAGAATGTTCTCCACCATTATCTTCAGCCCCGCGTCGGAGCGGCTATCACTGAAGACGACGCTGTGGGGCGTGCATATTACGTTGGGAAGCTCCCAGAACGGATATTCCGAGGCCGGCTTCCCCTCCTTGTTCCACAATGGGTCCCAGAAGTGGGGCGTCCACCAAACGTCTAGGGCGGCGCCCGCTATCCACGCCTCACTAAGGGCTCTGTAGAGGGGCTCTTCCTGGATGAGGGCCGCCCTCGCCACGTTCACTATGTAGGCCGAAGGCTTCATGGCCCGCAGCCCCTCTTCCCCGATCATTCCCCTGGTCTCAGGTGTAAGCGGGGCAGTGACGACGACGAAGTCCGACTCGGACATCACGTGTATCAAGTCGTCAGGGGTACCCAGGAACTCCAGGCCCATAGCCTCGGCGAGCTCGTCGTCCCTGCTACGCTTCACCGCCAGCACCCTCATACCCATGCACTGGAGCATCCTGCCCACCTCCCGCCCGATGCTGCCGAAGCCCACTATGCCTGCTTTTCTGCCGCTAAGCAGGACACCACGCCCAACATCCCTATCTTTCATGAAGCTGCCGTGCTTCTGGATCACCTTCTTCGCCAGCGCGAACACTAGAGCCACCGCGCCCTCGGCTAGGGGCACCGGGTTGGAGCCCGAGGTGTTCGCCATCCACGTCTCCTCCCTCAGAGAGTCGAAGGGCATGTCGTCCACGCCCGCCCCTGTCTTCTGCAGCAGTTTCAGCTTAGGTGCCGCCTGAGCCACCTCGGGGCTCAGCCTGGTTGCCACAATAACCTCTACGTCTCCCGCCAATACTACCAGCTCGTCATCGGTGCCCGTCTCGGGCTTGATTACCTCGACGTCCGGTGGGAGGTGGTCCCTGATCCTCTTCGCCAGACTCGGGTTTACCACTAGAACCTTCAAAGCCTTTCAGAGAGACATGGGCACCGCCGCTCTTATACTTCCATACGGCAGCCCAGTTTCACCTCGCCCAGGCCTCTAACACTGTGTGTTCAATTTATAACAGGCGCCATGCATGCGATGCCCGCTGAAACCTGTTGGTTTGCCGCATGGGTGTTTCTGCGCCGTCACCGGGCATCAGAAACACTTTTCTTTCACATGTATCTGAAACATTCAGGGGGTTGGAGTGAGCTACCTCTTCTTCTGCAACGACCTGACACAGGATGAGTGCCTCCGGAAGAGGCTCTTCGGCAACTCGCAGAGGCACTGGGATCAGGTGAAGAAGATAAGAGCGGGGACGCCGCTCTTCCTCTACAACCTTGACACGGGGTGCCTCCTAGGCCCTTTCAAGGCAGCCTCCAAGCCCCGGATACACCTTGACCCCTACGCGTTCATCGAGTCAGGCCGCTCCTACCCCGCCCAGGTGGAGGTGACTTGGACCCGGATCCACTGCCTCGAGAAGGCGCACAGAATACTGCCGTTCCTCTCGAATGAGTTGAAGTGCAGGCTAACCCCGACAGAGACCGTCCGCGTGTTCAAGGCGCTCCACGAGGAGATGAGCCGCAGGGTGGCGAGCTGGCTATAGGTGGAAAGTCTTAAAGGGCTACCGCCGTGATTCTTTTCGATTCAGAGGGAACACATTGAGTATAAAGGTAGCCATCGCGGGTGTAGGGAACTGCGCGTCCGCCCTCATCCAGGGAGTAGAGTACTATAGGGACGCTGAGCGAGACGAGACCATACCTGGCGTGATGCACGTCTACTTCGGCGACTACCACATCAGGGACGTGGAGTTCGTGGCGGCCTTCGAGGTGAACAAACACAAGATCGGCAGGGACCTCAGTGAAGCCATCTGGGCGCCACCCAACAACTGCGCCAAGTTCGCAGACGTACCCCTGACAGGCGTCACAGTTCAGCCGGCGCCCATCATGGACGGAGTGGCGCCCCACATGTACGAGAGCTTCCACGCCGACAAGACCACTAAACCGGCGGACATAGCCGAGGCCCTAAGGATGGCAGAAGCAGACATGCTCATAAACTACCTCCCCGTCGGGAGCGCCAAGGCCACGGATATGTACGCGGAGGCATGCCTGGACGCCGGCTGCGCCCTCGTCAACTGCATACCCGAGTTCATAGCCTCGAGGCCCGAGTGGGCCCAGAGGTTCACCGACGCCGGTCTGCCCGTCGCCGGCGACGACATTAAAAGCCAAGTCGGCGCCACCATACTCCACAGGGTCGTCGCCAAGCTGTTCTACGACAGGGGCGTCGTGCTGGACAGCACCTACCAGCTCAACATCGGAGGCAACACGGACTTCGAGAACATGACCGTGGAGAACCGGCTTAAGACCAAGCGCGTCAGCAAGACGGAGGCCGTGCAGAGCCTGATCCCCTACAAGGTGCCCACCCGGATAGGGCCCAGCGACTACGTGCCCTTCCTCGGCGACCACAAGGTATGCTACATAAGGATCAACAGCCACAGCTTCGGCAACCTGCCCATCACCCTGGACGCCAAGCTCGTTGTCAACGACAGCCCCAACAGCGCAGGCGTCGTCATAGACGCCGTGAGAGCCACAAAGATCGCCCTTGACAGAGGGATATCGGGACCCCTCCTCGGCATAAGCAGCTACAGCTTCAAGCACCCGCCGAAGCAGGTGCCCGACGACGAGGCCCGCCGGTGGGTCGAGGACTTCATACAGGGAAAGGTCGAGCGCTAGGGGAGCCAGAGCCGCAGCTCAGCCTCGGCCTCCTCAGGGTTCCCGGAGGCGTGGACCAGGTTCTCGACGGCCCTGCCCTCGGCCGTGCTCCGCTCTATGCTGTCGAGCCCTAGATCGCCTCTGACGGTGCCCTTCTCGGCCGTCGCGGGGTCGGTGTAGCCGGTGACGCGACGCACCTCCTTGATGGCGTCCTCTCCCCCGACGCGTATAGCCAGCACCGGGCCCCTGCCGAAGTATCCTCTGAGCTTCTCCAGTACCTTCATGCCGTGGGCCTCCGGATCGGTGATGCTGGGCACCACCGCCTGAGCCTTCTTCCCCACGCCTAGAGCCATGCTGTCAGGGTAGTGCTCCTTGAGCCGCCCCTGCCCCACCTTATTGTAGTACTTTATGTCGAGGACCTCGAGGCCGGCGTCCTCGTAGTACTTTATTATGGCCCCTATGAGGTTTCGTTCCAGCGCGTCCGGTTTGAGGATGACAAGGGTCTCCTGGTACATGGGCATGGTTTAGGCGGTCCTTCTTTAAGGTTTAACGGTCGGGTAAAAAAAGGTGGGTTGTTTCCTCACCTAGTCCTTGAGCTCGATCCTTGGGAACTGAGCCAGCTCCTTCACGGTGTCGAGGCTGAACTCAGTCGTCTTCATGTACGCTTCGTGAGCGGGGTCGTACTGAGTCTCGACCTTCGGATCTGATTTGAGTATGAGATGCATCCTGAGGGCTCCAGGGCCGAGCCGGGTCCTGAAGCTGCATACGGGGCACTTGAACCGGTTTATCATGTCTTCTTGCTCGGTGAGGGTGACATACCTGTGGAGGTGTTCCGGGATGTTAAGCGACATGTTATTCCGTCATTATCTTAGATGCATGGCGATATATGCATTACCCACAGCTGCCACTATATTTTCGTGGAATATAACGAAAATACACTAATATTCCCCGAGGAATCAGCAACAACTAAGTAAAGGATTAGACGTAAAAGCCGGACTATCTCTGCCTAAGCTTCCAGGCCTCGGTCCACTTGAACTTGCGGGGGTCACGCCTCATGTCCAGCGTGCTCTTCCTGCACTTGCCGCTGCAGAAACGCAGAACCCTTCCGTCGCGCCTCACAAAGTTCATCCCTGTGCCGGGGGCGATCTCCTTACCGCAGAAACTACACTTATGTACCTGAGGCAACGGCTTCACCTACCTGATCTTCCTGGCTTCACGCTCTGTCTCGCGCAGAAGCAGTATGTCGTCGATGCGCACGGGCCCTTTCACGTTCCGTGTGATGATCCGTCCCTTGTCCCTGCCTTCCTCAATCCTGACTCTTACCTGCATGATCTCACCCGTCAGCCCCGTCCTGCCAATGATCTGGATGACTGTGGCGGGTGTGAGAAGGTCAGAATCATGGCTCATCCTACTTCACGAGTTCCTGGACTTTCTTGACTATCTCGGCTACAAGGTTCTCGGCGTCCCCCGCGTCCTCGATGGAGGCTGCGGATGAACTCACATGGATCCCAAGGGCTTCACCGATCTTCTGCTTCTCCGGGACATAGACATAGGGCGCCTTCCGCTCGTCGCATAAAAGCGGCAGGTGCGCGACTATCTCCGGAGGCTGAACGTTCTCGGCTATAAGCACGAGCTTGGCCTTACCCCTCTCGATGCTCTTGGTGGCCTCGTTGGTCCCTTTCCTGATCTTACCAGACTCCGTGGCGATCTTCAGCGCCTCGTACGCCGCGTCCGCCACTTCCTTCGGCACTTCGAACCTTACGTAGAAGGGTTTCGAAGGATCTACATCTCCTGACATATCATTTCCCTCAACGTGGATAGTGTTACCTGAGCGTCCTTTATTAAACATTCCGCCCGTTAATACGGACGTGTGAACTTCGTTACTCGTCCGCGCCGTACTCACGGAATATGTCGGCGTAGACGGTGCAGAAGTACTCGCACGCCTCAACGACCCCCATACGGCCTGATTCGGCCAGTACGTAGAACTTCTTTCGCCCTTCCTTCCTCGCCTCCACTAACCCTCGTTTCTCTAGCTCTTGGAGGGCTGGGTAGAGGGTTCCAGGGTTAGGCCTTTTGCCCCGCATCTTCCCGAGCTCCTCGGCCAGCTCCTGTCCGTACATGTCCCTCTTGGTGAGGAGCCACAGTATGCTGAATGATAGTAGGCCGCGCATGTCGCAGCAGTCTGGTATGTTGGAGCAGCACTCATCTTTCTCAGTCATCTATATATTGGATACCCAATATGTTTATATAGGTTTCATAAAACGTATTGGGTGCCCGATATATTGGGCGTCAGATAAATGGAGGAAAATGAATGTCAAGCCAAGAGATCAAGGAACATGTCAAGAAGAGGTACACTGAGCACGCCATGAGAGCCCAGTCAAGCTGCGGCTGCGGAGCCAGTTGCTGTGGAACACCTTCGACCGATACATATGCCAAACGAGTCGGATACACGGCAGAGGAACTATCGAACCTTCCCGAGGAAGCCGTTGGAGCCGCGGCCGGTTGCGGTAACCCTACCGCCATCGCGGGCCTCAGAGAAGGGGAGACCGTCCTAGACCTAGGCTCGGGTGGGGGCATAGATGTGATCCTCGCGGCCCAGAGGGTGGGGCCGAAGGGTAAGGCCATAGGCGTAGACATGACCGACGAGATGATCAGCCTAGCCAACAAGAATGCGGCTGAGGCGGGCGTCGAAAACGTCGAGTTCAGGAAGGGAGACATCGAGAAGCTGCCCGTGGAGGATGAATCCGTCGACGTCATCATCAGTAACTGCGTAATAAACCTGGCGCCGGACAAGGACAGGGTGTTCGCGGAAGCGTACAGGGTGCTCAAACCAGGCGGAAGATTCATAGTGTCGGACATAGTGACGGACGGCGGGCTCCCAGACCACGTCAAGAATGACCTGGACAGCTGGGCAGGGTG
This sequence comes from Candidatus Bathyarchaeota archaeon, assembly GCA_030669135.1. GTDB lineage: Archaea > Thermoproteota > Bathyarchaeia > TCS64 > TCS64 > RBG-16-57-9. The sequence goes on from DAOVEE010000017.1 coordinate 8,760, forward strand.
CGTAGCAGGCGCCATAGACAGCGGTGATTTCATCAAGAAGCTGAAGGGAGCCGGGTTCACGGAGGTAGAAGAACTCAGCCGAAGAGGCAGTGGAGGCATCTACAGCGCCGAGATACAGGGGTTCAAGCCCGTGTCTGGGCTCGACAGCTGCTGACCGATCCAGTTTTTTCTCATTTATGGGTGAAGTAGGCGACGAAGGGCTTGGCTGTGTCCACGCGGCAGTAGCCGAACCTCTCGAACTGGAACATTTCGCCACTCTTCATCTCTTGCACCCTCTCCTCTGCGAGACCGGTCGCGCTTGTGGCGTCCGGTAGGACCACCTGGGCATCTACGCCTACACCTGAGGGCAGCCAGTGTATGAAGGGCGCGTCCTTGTCCCTCGCCAGCTGGTAATCAGTCGAGTGATACTTGGCCTTGACGCCGGATCCATCCACCTCCGTCACTTCTATGTTCATGACGCCCATCAGCCTAGTCATGCCGCCGACTCTGAGCCGCTCCAGGTCCTTCCCGGATACGTTGAACTCCAGCGCGCCATCCTTCGGCGCCAGTACAAAGTCCCTTGTGCCCCTCTTGGGATAGTCCGGGTGCACCGGCAGCCTGGCGACGTGTTTCTCCGGTACGTTTGTGACGGTGAGCCTCACGGGGTCCTCCACGAAGAAGTACCTGTCCGATGTGGGCTCGATGATCTTCCTGTTCTCGGCCGCGATGTTGTCCCAGCTTATGGTGACGTTCACCGGCTTGGGCCCAACGTGGATCATGATTGCCCTTATGACCTCCGGCTGTAACCCGCGTCTGCGTAGCGCCCTCAGCGTGCCGAGCCTGGGGTCGTCCCATCCCGAGTACGTGCCGTTCTCTATCCCGGCCCGCATCTTGGACTTGCTGAGGATACCGGCCTCCAGGCCGAGCCTCCCGACGTTGATGACCTCAGGGTACCTCCAGCCCAGGTGCCTCTGGAGCCACCTCTGCCTGGTGGTGTTCACGTCGTGCTCCTTGCCCCTGATGATGTGGGAGACCTCCATGAGGTGGTCGTCGATGCCGCAGCTGAAGTTGTAGAGGGGCCATACACGGTACCTGTTGCCCTGGAGGGGGTGCTCTACGTCGCTGATGCGGAGCGCGGGCCAGTCCCTCACCGCGGGGTTCGGGTCGTCGAGGTCGGTCTTTATCCTGACCACAGCCTCGCCCTTCTCGTAGGAACCGTCAAGCATCTTTTCCCATCGCCTGAGCTGCTCCTCGGGTGGCAAGTCTCTGCACGGACACGGGTCGCTGACCATGTAGAGCTTCCTGAATGACTTCACCTCGCAGGTGCAGATGTAGGCGTTCCCTTCCCTCAGGAGCCTCTCGGCGTACTCGTAGTAGAGGGGAAGCCTGTCGCTCTGCCTGTACTTCTCGTCTACCTTGACGCCGAGCCACTCGAGGTCCTCAAGTATGGCTTCATACATCTCCGGGATGGGGGGTTTGACCTCGGCGCTGGTGTCCTCGTACCGGAGTATGAAGTGGCCGTCGTACATCTTGGCGTACTCGTCGCAGAAGATGATGGGCTCCGCGCTCCCAAGATGCAGCGCTCCATCGGGGTTCGGAGCGAACCTTGTCTTGACCATGGGCCACTTGTCCACGCTCTCCAGCGGTGGCAGCGTCTTCTTCTCCTCCTCCACCCTCCTCCGCTCCAGGAGCTCCGGGTGGTTCTCCTCTACATACAGCAGCTGCTCCTCCTGTGTCCACGAGTTCACCTCATTCACAGCGTCGTTTATCATGGGGACGACCTCCTTCGCCCTCGGCCTCAGCTCGGGGAACTCCCCGAGAACCTTGCCGATCACTGATCCGGCCTGGGCTACGCCGTCGTGCTGTGAGGCGTTATGAGCCGCGTGCTTGACTGCGGCCTTCCTTATCTCCTTGTTGCTCATGGACACTGCTGGTCCCGATGAAATACGCGGACTAGGTCTATTATTCCTTTCTCTAGTAGTCGCGTTTGACGAAGTACTCTACGAGGGTCTTCAGCTCGGCCTTGGCTGGGGTGTCGGGTATCACGTCCAGCGTCTTGAACGCCCTCGTTATGTACTTATCCGCCACGTTTTTCGCGTAGGCGATGGAGCCCACCTCCTCCAAAGTCTTGACGACCGCTTCGATGTCCTCGTGAGATGCGCCCTCAACCCCGAACGCCCTGTTAAGGAGCTTCCTCTGCTCCTCGGTGGCGTTCTCCAAGGCGTGTATATTTATCAAGGTCTTTTTTCCTTCCCGGAGGTCGCTCCCTACGGGTTTACCGAGCGTCTCCTCGTCCGCCGTCACCCCCAGTATATCGTCCTCGATCTGGAAGGCGACGCCGGCGTCCCACGCGAAGCTGCCAAGGGCGTTGACTTGCTCATCAGAGCCACCACCCGCCAACGCACCCACCTGGGCGCAAGCCCTGAATAAGGCGCTGGTCTTCGCGCCCACCATGTGGACGTAGTCGTCCACGGTCACGTCCGAAGCCCTAGGAAAGCTGATGTCAAGCGCCTGCCCCTGGCACAGTAGCAATGTAGCCTCGGTGATCTTGTCTATGCTCTCGAGGAGCCGCTCGGGGGACATACCTGAGGGCCTGTTTCTCACTATGACTTCGTATACTTTGGCGTAAAGGAGGTCCCCGGCTAGAATAGCCATGGGCATACCATACACCTTGTGCACTGTGGGCTTGCCTCTGCGGAGATCGTCGTGGTCCATCACGTCGTCGTGGACAAGAGTGAAGTTGTGGAGAAACTCGACGGCGGCAGCGAACGGGACGGCGTCCTCGGCTCGCCCGCCGACCGCCTCACACGCCTTGATGGTCATGTAAGGCCTAAGCCGTTTACCCCCCGCCTCTATGAGGTGCAGGCTCGCCTTCTCGAGGGACTCCGGCTCCTGTCCGCTGAGCTCCCTAGCGAGGAAGCCGTTGATCATCTTCGCGTTCTCAGCTAGTTTCCGCTCTATGGCCTTCAGTTGAGCCATGATCCTTCCCCTTGTTCTGTGATAGACGACATGTAATCCTCTTAAAGGTTGTCTCGGTGGCGTTCAGCGTACTTCGACACATCGAACCCCCGAAGCCTTAGCCACTCGGCGGTCCTACCCATTATCAGAGTGGGAACGTTCTTCAGCTCAGACACGTCCCTGACTCCGGTAAGGAACATGACCACCTTTAGCTCCTGGATTACGTGATCCACGTACTCCGCCAGCGCGTCCCTGCCTTCAACGGCCTTCTCCAGGAAGGGCTTCGCCATCCCCGCGGCGTCGGCGCCCAACGCGATGGACTTCGCCATCTCTGCGCCCGTCCTGATCCCGCCAGACGCGATGACCTTGAGGCCTGTGCTCTGGCTGGTCTCGACGACGCTGACGGCGGTGGGTATCCCCCAGCTCCACAGCGCCTGCCCCAAGTATTCTTGGCCTCTCTTCCCTTCCTCCCTTGCGATGTGGTACTCGACGGCTGACCAGCTGGTGCCCCCCACGCCGCTTACATCCACGGCGGCCGCCCCAGCCTCCTCGAGCTTCACCGCCTCCTCGTAGGCGATCCCACAGCCCGTCTCCTTCATGACTATGGGCGTGTCCAAGGCGCCCGCTATCTCCCTGACTTTCTCGAGGATGCCACTGTAGTTGGTGTCGCCTCCCACCTGCACAGCCTCCTGCAGGGGGTTCATGTGAAGCGCGAGGGCGTCCGCCTCGACCATCTCGACGCACCTAACGGCCTCCTCGACGCCCCACTCCAGGGAGAGCTGGGGGCACCCTAGGTTGCCGATGACGAGGGAGTTGGGCGCCTTCTCCCTGACGACGGCGAACGTGCCCGCGGTATCGGGATCCTCCACGGCGATCCTCTGGCTGCCCACGCCGATGCCTATGCCTTTCTCTTCCGCGACCTCGGCGAGCACCGCGTTGATCTCCAGCGCCTCCCGGGTTCCCCCGGTTATCGCGCTGATTATTAGCGGCGCACGCAGCTCCCTGCCGAAAAACGTGGTTCGGGCGTCCACATCGTCTAGGTTTATCTCAGGGAGGGCCCTGTGGATGAGCCTAACGTCCTTCAGCCCCGTGCCTATGTCTCCCTCGACGTCCTCCTCCAGGCTGACCCTGATGTGCCTCATCTTCCGCTTCTCTATGCCGCTCATACATTCACCTCTTCAGCCGTGTCCCAATTACGTTTTCGCCTCTCAGGGCCGCTCTCACGCGGCCATCCACCGTCGCGTTGACCATAACTACCTCGATCCCGGCCTCGACGGCCTCCGCCGCCTCAAGGACCTTGCCGAGCATGCCGCCGGTTACGTCAGTGTCCAGCGCGTCACCGATCTTGGCCTCGTCGCCGTGATTGCTTAGGGAAAACTCTTCGATCAGCCGGGCGTCCTCAACGAGCTTGGGGTCAGCCGTGAATACCCCGTCGACGTCGGAGCCCAAAACCACCCTCTCGACTTCTAGGCCTGTGGCCAGCTTCACGACGAGCTGGTCGCCCGAGAGTATGGCGAACCTCTGCATGGTGTCCAGGACCGCGTCGCCGTAGAGGACGGGGACAAGCCCGGACTCGATAAGCCTCTCGACGACGTGGAGGTCGATGTCGATTATTCGTCTGCCCTCCGTCACTATGAAGGAGGAGGGAGAGACGGCGAACGCGGGCACCCCAGCGTCGAGGAGTTCACGGACGATTATTCCGTTGAGCTCCATCATGGCCTGATGGGTCTTGGAAACCCCGGTGATCTGCCTCGGCTCCCTGTAGCCCTCTGCGATCCCGTACTCTGTGGCGACGGGGTGCCCGTATGAGCCTCCCCCGTGGACGAGTATCAGAGGCTGAGCGTCGGCCTCCGCGATCTCGGCTGCTAGTCGGGTTATGTTGTCGATGTGCGGCGTGAACGGCTTGTCCTTGTGTGTGACGACGCTTCCACCGAGCTTAAGTATCAGCATTCTCTTCCTCAATCCACCTGCTCTCGACGCCCCGGTCCGTCAGCTGGACCCTGTAGCTTTCGCTCTTCCTGCGCCTGATGGCCTTCTCCACGGCGCTCATTTTCTCCTCCTCTGCGACGGCGATCATGCAGCCACCGCCACCGGCGCCGGTGAGCTTCGCCCCAAGGGCGCCGTTCTGCCTCGCGGTGTACACAAGAGCCTCCAGCTTCATGGTTGAGACCCCTATCGCCGACAGCAGGCCGTGGTTCATGTTCATGAGGTCGCCGATGCGATGGATGTCTTTGGCAAGCAGGGCGTCCAAGCCCTCCCCGGCTATGCCTCCCATGGCGTCTATGATGGAGTCCATGAGCGCCGGGTTCCTCTCCTTGAGGGCCGCGACGCTCTCCACCATCTTCCTGGTGGACCGCTTCTTCCAGGTGTTGCCGATGATGAAAGGCATGGACAAATCTAGTTTATGGTGCTTGATGCCTGAGTCCCTCTCGTAGCTCAGTACGCCGCCGAAGGTGCTGACTGTGTTGTCCACGCCGCTGGGCTTCCCATGTATGATGGTCTCACCCTCGAACGCTAGTCTGGATATCTCTTCCTTGCTGAGGTCGGCGTCGAAGAGCCGCCCCACGGCGCCCACCGTGGCCACGCATATGGCGGCCGAGCTGCCCAGCCCCACGGCTATGGGTATCATTGACCTTACCTTCAGGTTCACGCCGGACTCGACGCCGAGGTGGTCCATGGTCTTCTTGGCTGCGACGTTGAGGGCCGCCAGGTTCCTGCCCCTCCAAACCTTTCCTCTGACCGCGTGGTAGACGTCGTCCTCGAAGTAGCCGGAGAACCCGAGGTTGTCGGCGTCCACGTAGACCTTTCGGTCGTCGCGCCTACTCACGTACACCCGTGCCCTCCGGTCTATGGCGAGGACGACGGCTGGCCCACGGTAAACCACGCTGTGCTCACCGAACAGTATCATCTTGCCTGGCGCCGTTGCCTCCACCTGCATCGTCTTCACTCACCGGGTTATCTTCAGGGCGGCGTATCCCACGACCGCGCTGTAGTCTCCGATAATGTCTCCGCTGGTATAGTATGAAAGTAATTCTGCTCTTCCGGCTCCAGCGAGCTTGGAGGCCACCAACGCGGCTGACACCGGGCCGTAGCCGCAGGTGGTTATCCTGTGCTCCCTAACGGCCCTCTGGAGCTTCTCCTCGTCCATCTCCAGTATTGCGTCTATTACCAGCCTGTCCTTCCTGTTAGCCGACTCCTGGCGCTCCTGGTGGGTTAGGTCCGTTGACGCGATCACGAGGGCGTTCTTTCCCTCGGTGGCTCTGTGAATTGCTTTGCCTACCTCCCTGCTCGTCTCCAGGTCCTGGTACCTCATGCAGATGGGCACCAGCTTGAAGCCGCCGTAGATGTACTGCAGGAACGGCACCTGCACCTCGACGCTGTGCTCCCTCTGGAACGCTGTGTGGTCGTAGTCGATGATCTCAGAGTGCTCGAATATCTCCTTGGCGAGAGCCGTGTCCAGGGGCACGCGTCCCAGCGGTGTCTCCCAGCTGCCCTCACCCATCATGGACACGGGGGTCCCCCAGCCCGTGTGGTTGGGCCCGATGACTATGACGGTCTCGGGCGTCTCCTGCTCGGCGAGTGCGAGGTAACAGTGCGCCGCCGCTGGGCCTGAGTACATGTAACCCGCGTGGGGGCATACAACTGAGCGGATTGTGCGTTTTGCTTGCGTCTCGCCGGGTAGCCTGCCGGGTCCGCGTTGATGGTTAAAACATTGTTCGATCTGCTGTCTGAGGCGATCAGGCTGCGCGGGGTAGAAGGCCCCAGCGACTACCGGCCGCCTGACGCTCAAACCCGTCACCTACAGCGTGGTCTCGAAGTCCTCGATGGTTGCGCCGAATTCTCCGCTGGCGGGGAGGGTTCCTCTCTCTCTCATGATCTCTCTGACGAGGAGCCAGTAGACTATGGCGAGGCTCCTGCGGCCCTTGTTGTTCACCGGTATCACGAGGTCTACGTTCTTGAGGCTGTTGTCTGTGCTGCAGAGCGCGACCACCGGGATCCTGATCTGGCTAGCCTCCTCGACTATCTGCTGGTCGGCGAGGCTGTCGGTGACGATGACCGTCACGGGCTCGAAGAAGTCCGCGTACTCGGGGTTGGTGAAGGACCCGCTCGTGAACCGCCCGATGTATGATCTGCATCCGAGAATCTCGCAGAACTTCTCGACGGGGTTCCTGCCGTACCTCTTGGAGCTTGCCACCACGACCTTGCTCAGGTCCAGCCTGGACAGGAAACGGGCCGCCATCTTGATGCGCTCGTTCATCTGCTCCATGTCCAGCACGAAGAGGCCGTCGGGCCTCACCTTGTAGATGAAGGGCTCCATGTCCTGGGTCTTGATGCGGGTGCCTATATGAACGCCCGCGCTCAGCAGTATCTCCTGCGGCAGGAGAAGGTTCTCGTTTACTTCGACTTCCATTACCTGATTCCTCCTCTGAGGTCGGGGCTCTCCCGCTGCTCGTGGAACTTCAGAACCTCATCGATTATCTCGACGTGGCCGAGGAGCATCCTGCGGCAGCAGTACCTAGTGACGCCTAGGCTGTCGAGGACCTCCCCCGGGTTCTCCCCGGCCTCCACACGCTTGTTGAAGTCCTCCCACTTGTCGCCTATGACCTTCCCGCATGAGAAGCACCTAACAGGGACTATCATTCATTATCCGCCTATCTTTTGCACAGTGTTAGCTATGTCTAAACTGCGCGTTCTACCCTCTCAACAACCCGGAGCCTATTTAAAAATACTTCTTTATCCGTCCCCGCCTCTGTTCGATGGGTTTCAACGGATTAAACACGATAGAGACGAGTTGTAGTCGGGGTCATGGCCGACGGTGTTCATGGTGTAGGTCACCGCCTCCTCCGGGTTCATCCCTTCCTCTATCATCGCACTTATGATGCAACTGAACGCGAGGTCCGTGTGCTCAAGAGTCACCGGCCCGTCCCAGCTGACGTACACCCTTGCCCCGTTGTCTATGAAAGCCTGGGCCAGGTCGGTCGCCTTCATGCCGTCGCAGCCCATCACGAGTATAATGGAGCCCCGGAACCGGTCCTTCATGAAGTGGTTCACGAAGTCCGCGCCGACGGCGAAGAGGCGTCTAGACCCGAGGCTCGGCCTCGCCGGGTGGACCTCGTCAGCCAGCTGCTCCAGCACATACTTGTCTTGACTGTACTCCTCGCCCGTGAAGAACCAGACCATCTCATCGTTTATGGTGCTGTGAACTCTCAGTATCACGATGTCATATCCCGCTGGGAGCCTCCTCAGGTATTCGACAGTCACTGCCTCTCCGAGAACAGTGTCGAGGGAGTACCCCTCTCGACTGAAGATCTCCAAGGTTTCACCGTGAAAACCAAGGTTCCCGGCGTGGAGCGTGTCGATGTAAACGACGTGGGTTACCGTGTTCTGGGTACCGGATTTGTATGATACGTCAAGGTAAGCTACAGTTATGATGAAGACTATGAAGATCAACGTGAATCCGGTGGCTGACCATTTTCTCCCTCCGGCTCTGCTCAAAAACACCGTCTGGATCTGGGTTGTATGCTAATTCAGGGTTATGTCTGAGTATCTCTGAGTCTTCAGTCGTACCGATTTTAGAGTAGGGGTGGTTGAAAGTGACTAGTCCAAGGTACGTAGGTTCACTGGTCTACCCTTCTCGAAGACTATGCCGAGGCTCCTGAACTGGATCTCGAATATCCTGATCTTGCCGTACCGTTTCTCCTTGAGGAGCCCCAGCTCCTTGAGCTTCATGAGGTGCCTCTCCACGCTCGTGTAGTTGAGGCCGGTGCGGCGGCTCACCTCG
>DAOVEE010000114.1 GCA_030669135.1 Candidatus Bathyarchaeota archaeon
TCGACCCCTCGACGAGGTCGCTGAGTACCCCCGCAACCTCCTCTCCGCTACCTGCCTCGAAGCCAACCGCTCCTGCAAGTTCAAAGCATGATACAAATGAGGAGGAGCCAACGACAGCCACGCTCATTTCTCATGGGATGAGATCATCAGAATTAATAAGAGTTTTGCTGTGAAGTAAATCACTTATTTTGAATGCAGATGAGCCTGCGCGCGAAATATATGTAATCATACCTAGATACTGAATCAACACTAGGCTCACTACTAAAAAGATGAACTCAGCTTTGGATGCTCTAAGAAGCTTATCAAAACAAACACAAGAATTATCGCTAAAACTAGTATCAATAGCACTGCCAAATGTGTGCGAGAACCTTCAGGATTTTAGAAGTATCACGTCAAGTAATGTCAGGTTCCCCTTCTCAACTTGGTCCAAGGCCCTAAGTAGAGCAGGTCTAACCTCCGATGGATCTTAAACCGTCTCGGCGTAACCACCAAACGCCTCAGCCATACTTGAGGCAGTGAAGAAACTACCCACTAGGGACCGCCGCATAGTCCGCAAGCTCGTTGAACTTGAGACCGACATCGAGAACGTCCTCATCGCCATAAAGCAGAGAGGAAACAAAGGAAAGACGCTGAACGTTGAAGAACTATTCCCAGCCACCTACGGCATCAGCGTCCCCCATCTCAACGACATCATAGAAGCCGAGAACATAAGACCGGTGATCCAAGGTCTTGGAACCCCATACGCTGAGATACTGGGCCCCATCTACGAGGGAGACGTAGCCCTCATCAGGACATACCTGAGGCTCGCAAAATATGATCACGCTACTGCCTCGAGGTCGGCAGACGAATACGGGTTCAACGTCATCATGGCCTATCTCGTATACAGTGAGATAGAGAAGGATAATCTGGTGGGTCTGGCTTGGGGGAGGGCTCAAGGGCTATTACCAAGAGAGCTTCTGAAATACGTCGTCATCCCTCGAGGCTAACCACTTATATTAAACTCTAATACCGCTTCCGCCCTTTTATCCTTGAGATTAAATGGCGTATAAGGAACTGAAGACAGTTTACTTCGAAACCCCGGGTAAAGGAAACACAGATAAGACGCTCTCTTTAGCGAAGAGACGAGCAGAGGAACTCGGGATCAAGAACATCGTCGTGGCCAGCTACACCGGGGCGCTGGCGTCCGAGGCCTTCAAAGGCTATAACCTTGTGGTCTCAGCGGGGATGATGGGCTTCAGGGAGCCCAACAAGCACAGGATGATTGAAGAGAACCGCGACAAGATAGAGGCCAACGGAGGCAAGGTCTTCTACCACCTCCACGCCTTCGGCGGCCTCGGCAGGGCGGTGAAGCAGAAGTTCGGGGCCATACAGGTGGACGAGATCATCGCCCACACGCTCCGGCTGTTCAGCCGAGGCGTCAAGGTCGCCCTGGAGATCTCATGCATGGCCTGCGACGCGGGCCTAATAGAGTCAGGCGAAGAGTGTATAGCGATAGGAGGCTCGGGCAGCGGCGCCGACACGGCCGTGGTTCTGATACCAAGCAACACCCACAGGTTCTTCGACACGAAGATCCTTGAGTTAATCTGCAAACCGAGGGTGGGGTAGAACCCCACCCCCGGAAGGCGAAAAAGGTATCATGCTATCTGTTTGCGAGGACTGTCCTGGCCCACCACTTCAGCACCGGCCCCATCATCATGAGCCACGTCAGCAGCGCGTTCAGGGTCTTCACGAGTTCCACGTTCAAGCCGCTCACCTGCCCCCCTTCGGCCCACGGTCTCTGTTCAGCGCCACGGACACGAGCACCTTCCTCCAGTCGTGGTCTGAGGGCATCTCCGCCGTAGCTGACCTTTCCTCCATGATGGATCGGGAGATGGTTCTCAGCCGCGCCCTACGCTGGGTCATGGCCTCGGCAAGGTGGAGCCTGTCCATCTCCAGCTCCAGGGCGTTGCTGAGATGCCTCAGAGACTCTTCCTTGGTGATTGGGCTGAACATCCGTTGTTCACTAGGAGTGTTATGTATTATTGATCTATATTACTATACCCCGAATACTGGTTGTTACAACATGTATAACAGATGTATACATTTGTTTAACTGAAGTATACCTGGGAAAAAAGGACAATGAAAAGATAAAAAATTAAGTATTTTTAACAACGTGGTTAACAAAAAAGTATCAATTGGTGCGTGTCAATAAATGATAAACAAAAAAGTATTAATTGATTGGAATCAATAAAAAATTAACAAAAAAGTATCAATTGATGAACGTGAATAAGTAAGTGAAAAAGAATGGAAATAGATAAAAACCACCGCGGACGCCGCATATTGATCGAATTGCAGGGTCACGAACAGATATCAACAATACTCGAAAACGAGCTGAGAGCAATCCACGGAGATCGTTTCAAGAGTCTTGAGGTGCAGAGCGTCATGCAGTACCCGATGAAGGAGAACAAGTACGTGGTCATCTACAACCTGGACGTAGAGGGGCTGATCCCCATCGTCAGGGCCAAGATAGTCGTGGACGTCTCCAAGGGCACCCTGGAACGGTTCGAGCCGGATATGCTATAGCAGCTTCCTGATTATCTCCATCGCCTTCTTGAGGTCCCTGGTCTCGTAGTCCGCGATCTGGTCTTCATCCAGAGGCCTGGGCTCCTGGTTCCTGTTGACCCAGATCGTCTTGATCCCCACCAGCTTGGCGGGCCTTATGTCGCTCAGCGGGGTGTCGCCGACGCTCACGGTCTCCACGGGCTTGGCCTTGGCCAGCCTCAGCGCCTTCATGTAGTACTCCGGCTCGGTCTTCAGCACCCCGAGCGCCGGCTCACTGAAGATGTGCTTGAACAACTTCTTACCCGTCCTGCACTCCAGCGTCTTGGCTTTCTGCCCTGCCCCGTATCCCGTGCTGAGGCAGAGAGTGAGCCCCATGTCCTTGAGGGCTTCGAGGGCGGGGACGGCGTCGGGGTAGTAGATGGGGTCCTTCTTCGCCGTTTCTTGGGCTTCCTCGAACTTGGCGCAGATTAGGTCAGCCGCCTCCTTGTCGAAGGGTAGCTCCAGGTGGTCGAAGAGGAGGGTACAGTGAAACATCATGTCGTCGTGGCGGTCCAAGTACCTCCGATGGATGAGGGCCCGGTGGATCTCGAAGACCCACATATGGTAGAGCTCCTCCCCTGAGTATCCCAGGACGCCGTCGAGGCTACGCTCCATGACGCCGTCCATGTCGTGGAGGGTGCTGTCGTAGTCCATGAGGACGGTGGTGATCATCAGACGCATGTTATAGCCACGGCTTTATTTAACCGCCGCATATGTGTGGTGTATGCGGCTTGTAGTGCCGGAGGGGCTCCTGAGGGACATGATGGATATGGCCCGTGACGTCCACCCGAGGGAGACGATCCTCCTGCTCCGAGGATCTAGGGACAGCGGCGAGATCAGGGTCACTGAGTACCTGTTCCCCCCCTTCGGCGCAGGCGGCAGGGGCTTCGCCACCTTCCCCGTCCATATGCTGCCCATAGACTTCTCTATAGTCGGGACCGCTCACAGCCATCCCTCGGGAAACCTCACGCCTTCGGTGGGGGATCTCCATAACTTCTACGGGAGGGTGATGGTGATCCTCGGTCCTCCGTTCAACCTCGACGCGGTGCGGGCCTACGGCAAGGGCGGGGAGGAACTAGAGATATATATCGCTAGAGAGTGAACATTATGTTGTTCACCCCGCAAGGTGTCCATGATGGGTAAAAGGGAGTCCTTGGCGAAGGCGGTCACCCTACTGATGAACGCGCCGCTGCTCGCCGTAGCTACCTTCGTCTACATCTACCTTACAGACGCAACCAGACCAACTCCCTCGGTTCTTCTCACGGCAATATTCTTCTCGGGTGTCCTTCCTGTGTCGATAATCTTCATACAGAGGCGAAGCGGCATAGTCACGGAGATGATGGTCAACGAAAGGGACGAGAGAACCAAGCCCTTCCTGGGGGCGATATCCAGTTATTTCCTGGGCTTGTTGGCGCTCGCCTACCTCGAGGCCCCGGTCGCCATGGTCTATCTGATGGCCTGCTACCTCGTGAACAGCCTCTTCATGATGATCATCACGCTGAGGTACAAGATCAGCATCCACGCCTCCGGCGTCGCGGGGCCCGCCACCTTTCTCGTCCACCAGTACGGCATGAGGCTCTGGCCTTTGACTCTGGTCATGGTAGTAGTAGGCTGGGCGCGGCTCGAGCTGAGGATGCACACGGTGGGGCAGGTCGCGTGGGGGGTCCTGGTGACCGTTTTATTGACGCTGACACAGTTGGAGCTATACCCTCTGCTCATCCACCTACTATGATGGGGAAGACGACGACCCTGTCCCCTGGCTTGAGCTTCGCGGAGTCCCAGAGCCTCCTGTCGTTGACGATTACTCCGACGACGCGCCTGTCGTACGCGTAGAGGGCGTCCTTCCCCAGGGTAGACATGAACTCCCTGAGGGTGGTGGGCTCCTCGACGACCTTGACGGTGAGGCTCGGGTACATCGAGTGAACCTGCTCGCGGCGTGACTTATACCTTGTCCAGCCCCATGTCTCTGCGCCTCTGCCGGTACCGCTGGCACCAGGTGTCCACGTTCTCGGAGGTGACGTGGTCTCCGTGGTGCCTGAAGCCGCCGCGGAAGCCCTGGGGGATGTGCATGAGCTCGTGGATCAGGGTCCTGTCCTGGGCCTCCCTGGGGTAGTAGTCGAAATGCTCGTGAATAATCTCCAGGATGTATGTGGGCTCCATCCTGAGGGTCTCCTGCCATATCCTGCCGAGGCCGTGTATCCTGGCTATGGTGTTCTTGGCTTGGCTGCCCCTGCTCCTGATGCAGTGGACCCTGAGAGGGTCCACGTGGTCGAATCGGAGCACCTCTATTATCTCCAGCATACGTTTCTTGATGTCCGGGGCGTCGAAGTACTCGATCACGGGTTTGTCTCCGCGTCGGTTGTGTAAAAGCCCAGCGGAAAAGCTTATTGGATGGATGGTCCATCCAGTATGTGTGGGCTTGAAGGAGAACGGGTTGACCCCGGCAAGGAGGGCGTCCATGCTCGCCGTCATGACGTCGGCGGCCGTCGCCACCAACTACCTGCTGATAGGGGTAATCAACGTCAAGTTCATGGACCTCATCGTCTTCACGGGAGGGTACCTGTACGGCTCGGGTTTCGGTGCCACCCTGGGGGCCCTCATCTGGCTGGTCTACGGCACAGTCAACCCATATGGGTTCAACCTGATTACGCTGGCCGCCACAATCATTGGTGAGATGCTTTACGGCGTTGCCGGAGGCGCCCTCCGCGGAGGACTGAGGGTTGAGCCGGGGTGGAGCCCAGACCTCCGACTCGGCGTCGTAGGGTTCATGCTTACCTTCGTCTACGACCTGTTCACCAATGTGGTCTCGGCCTATGTAGCCGGCATACCCGTATCCGTTGCCTTGATCAGCGGCGTGCCTTTCGCCATCGTGCATGAGCTGAGCAACGCGGTCTTCTTCGCCGTGGGGCTGCCCCCTCTCCTTCAAGCCATCAGGAGCATGATACATTTTAATGAGTGACTCAAGCTACAAGTGGGCGGCGGCCCTCCTTCTATGCACGACCATAGCTGCCGGCGCCGGCGCCGTCTACCTGAACAACCGCGTAGGCGCCCTAGAGATAGACTACCAGAGAGCTCTCACCGAGCTTGAGAGCTTCACAGCGACGGTGGACATTATGATAGACTATGGGAACGGCACCGTGGAATGGTTCAACGGAACCAGGATTGGGGCGGGTGAGTCTCTCTTGAACGCCACACGGCGCGTCGCGGAGCTAGACTGCACGGTGTTCGAGTTCGGCGCATTCGTGAACACCGTGAACGGCGTCGGCGGCGAGACAGACAAGTACTGGCTGTGGAGCTACTACGAGGACGGGTGGCAGTCAGGATCGGTGGGCGCCGACCAGTGGAGGCTCCACGGCGGCGACGTGGCGGCGTGGACCTACACCGGCTTCTCATAAAACTTAACCGGGGCCGGGGGTACC
>DAOVEE010000248.1 GCA_030669135.1 Candidatus Bathyarchaeota archaeon
TCGTCACCCAATCCAATCCACCACCCAACTCATAACAGGCTATAATACCCTAAAAACACCGACCACAGATATAAACCGAATAACCAGACGCCGCCGCAATTAAAACCAAGTACCTAGAAGCAAGGAACCAGCCCCCTCCCCCTTGCGAACATATAAAAACCATCGAAAAACGACAAGCCGTGCAACCATCACATAGCGATAAGGTTGTCGACGAGCCTCAGGGCCAGCCGGGTCATCTCTGGCTCCTTATCCCTGCACTCCCGGATGACCTGTTCCACGGTCTTGCCTATGTGCGCCGGCTCCTCGAGGTAGGCGGCCGCCCACCTCTCCGCGTCCTCCGCCGTGATCTCCAAGTGGAAGATGACTCCTCGGACGTTTCCCTTGGAGAACACCTGTATGGGGCACGGGTCTCCTGTGGCGAGCAGCTCGCCGCCGGGGGGCACGGTGAACATGTCGCTGTGCCAGTGGAACACGGGGAACACGGGCGGGAAGCCCCTGAAGAGGGGGTCCCAGACGCCCTGGTCGGTGAGGGTGGCCGTGTAGCCTCCCAACTCCTTCATGGGGCTCTTCTTGACCTCGCCGCCGAGGAGCTTAGCAAGCATCTGGCCGCCGCAGCAGACGCCCAGCGTAGGCTTACCGGAGTCCACTATCTCCCGTAGGTAGCTCCACTCCTTTCTAAGGAATGCGTGGTCCAGCGCGTCGTTGGCTGAGATGGGTGTGGGCCCCACGACGAAGGCGTCGAACTCGTTGACCGGCGGGAAGTCTTCGGATTCCCTCATCCTGTACGCGTGGATGAGGGTGAGCTCCGTCTTCTCCCGTAGGAAGGTCTCGTATAGGCCGAGGGTCTCCGGCGCGTCGTTCTGGATGACGAGGACCCGTTTAACCATGGATACACTATTGATTCATGGTTTAAAGATTGATTACATGTAAGGTTTCGTCGCCAAGGTCATCCATGATTTTATCCTCAATAAGCCGAGTTTACTCAGGGACTCAAAGGCAGGCCCTCGGGTTTGACGAAAACTGAGTGATTTATGGTTGATTGAACCGAGATTGCATGTGTAGTGGCTCTGAAAATCCATAGGTTTAAATTTAGTGCATGCTCGGGAAATGTATACGCGGAGTATCAACGTATTCTGAGTATAGCAACGTAGAAGGAGTGAAAGATATGGGTTATAGAGAGAGGCGCAGTTACGACAGAGGCCCCAGGGAGATGCACAAGATCACCTGCTCTGATTGTGGCCAGGAAGCCGAGGTCCCGTTCAAGCCGACCGAAGGCCGTCCAGTGTACTGCCAAGAATGCTTCAAGAAGCACAGGCCGCCAAGGTACTAGCTGCGACCTATAGTAGCGGGAACGCCCTCTTAGAGGCGCGATCCCCACCAAATTTTATTAAAAAAAGTTGTTCTACGCCCTATTTCGGCAGATGTTTCTTGGGGTATTTAGCCACCACCGTGTAGTTGGGGTCCACCACGTTCCCTACCCTGCATCGACCCACCTGCGACAACAGCTGCAGCGCGTCCCACTTGTCGAAGCCGTACTCGTCGCATAGCCACCTCACCATCTCTACGTGGGCGATCTTGTACGCCTCCATGAGGGGCCTGCCGCTGCCCGCCGTCATGATCCATTCGTTGTCGAGTATCCTCGGCCACTCGATGGATTCACCTTTCAGCACATCCACCTTCACGGTGATCTCCGCCGAGGTCTCCAACGCTACACCGCAGAGCTCACCGTCGCCCTGAGCAGCGTGGACATCCCCGAACACAAGGTACCCTCCCTCAACGAACACCGGCAGGTGCAGCGTCGCGCCCTCACAGGTCTCGACGCAGTCCAGGTTACCCCCGTACTCTCCGGGAGCCAAGGACATCTCCACCCTGCCGTACCGGGGGGCGACCCCGATGGAGCCGATGAAAGGGTGAAGCGGGATCGAAGCCTTTCTCACCTTGCTTCCCGGGAGCTCAACCGTGCCAACGCCTTTCTTCGCGTCCAGCTCCCACTGGTACCTCTTTCTTGGAAGCGGGTCGTTCAGCAACAGGCTTCTCCCAGGAGCCTCCTCGGTCAAGGAGCCGAACCCTGGGATGATGGACGAGTACGCCCAAGACCTGTTCAGGTTGATCCTCTGAATGTCTATTACTAGTGTATCCCCCTGCTCAGCGCCGTCGACGTAGAAGGGACCCGTCAATGGGTTTGAGCGGCTTAGGGACGTACCCTTAGCCTTCTGCCTCATCTCGTCGGGAATAGGGTTACCTTCACCGTCGTTACCTCCGGCGTCCACCGTGGGGGCGACGATGGTGTCACCCGGCTTCACATGGTACGCAGGCTCGTTGGGGCCATA
>DAOVEE010000111.1 GCA_030669135.1 Candidatus Bathyarchaeota archaeon
AGCCTACAAGGCCCAGGACGGGGGGCTCTACGACATACTCTGCATGGGCAAGACCCTTAACAAATAGCCCGGTGGACGCTGAAACCCTAGTCCATTAACTGAAGGACTACGGCTTCTACGTGTCTCTCGATCTGCAGAGTCCAGCAGCTTCCCTTCCCAGTCGATGACCGTGCGGTGGTAGCTTACCTCAGAGGCTCTCCCAACCCGTGACGCATTTCTAGGGTCCGAATTTCATTGAATCGATTAAATACACGCGGGACCATTTGCAGCTTGATGTCGGTTGACGCGTGCCTGAGGCGGCGGACGATTCAGGCGTTGCTCGTCCACGCGTTGTTCTCGGTCCTGGACGCGGCCTCAACCCTGATCGGGTTGACCATGTTCGAGCACGTGGAGGAGGCAAACATAATCGTCGGGCCGATCATCGACGCCTTTGGGCCGTGGCTCGGAATGGCTGTCTACCTCGTCATCATGGGAGTGGTGGGCGTCTGTGCGTATCTAGGGCACATCGTCTTGAGCAGGCACTCTGGCCTGCACGTTCTGGTGCTCAGCTTTCCCCTGTCCGGGCTCTGGATGATCAACGCCGTCAGGGTCTCCGTTGTCCTTGGGAACCTCGGGCACATATACGGCGTCCCCTTCCTGATACCCGGGAGATACGACAAATGGGTCCTGTACGCTGCGGGCTTCGTGTTCGGACAGGTCCTATACAGAAACTGCAGAGACATTTCCTAGCCTCAAATAAAGTGCATTAAATATTCCTAGACACCGTATCTCTTCATTGGTGTTCCAATGTTCGATCCTTTGGATGTTAAACCCGGCTCAAAGAAGTTCGGCTACGTCACAGTGGTGGACAGCCTAGCGGTCACGGTGAAGATGCCCTTCGGCGTCGTGAATGGAGCCAAACCTGGGCCCACACTCATAGTCACGGGCGGCCTCTACCCCACCGAGTACTGCGGCGTCGAGGCGGCCAGCAGGCTCTACAAGACGCTGGAGCCGGAGACGCTCCGGGGCCGCCTCATCAGCGTGCCGGTCATGAACATGCACAGCTTCCAGTGGCGGACACGGTGGGTCACCCTCAGCAGCACCGGCGCCACTCCCTTCGACGGCAAGAACGTCAACAACGTGTTCCCGGGGAACCCGGAGGGACCCCTCAGCGACAGGATCGCGTACACTCTCTTCCAGGTGCTAAG
The DNA here is from genome assembly GCA_030669135.1 of Candidatus Bathyarchaeota archaeon. Taxonomy (GTDB): domain Archaea; phylum Thermoproteota; class Bathyarchaeia; order TCS64; family TCS64; genus RBG-16-57-9. Next base: position 1,188 of record DAOVEE010000111.1, read on the forward strand.
GCGCTGCGACATGCACGTGGACTTCAGGGGCGGCGACCTCCCCGAGAGCCATCTGGTCCACACCATACAGCTCAGGGTAGGCAAACCTGTCGACGACAAGACCCTGGAGATGGTCAAGGTCTTCGGCTTACCCTATATCCTCCCGGGCACCCCGGAGATCGGTCACACCAGCCCCGGCACCATGATCCATGAGGCCGTGCAGACCGGTGTCGCCAGCATCATCAGCGAGGCGGGCCTCGGGTACCGCACCCAGCCCCTCGAGGAGTTCATCATGGACCACGTGGACGGCACCCTCAACCTCCTCAAGCACCGCGACATGATGGACGGAGAGCCGACGAGACCGGAGAGTCAGCAGTTCCTGGACATGGAGTGGATCGGCGTCACGGCCCCCGAGGCTGGTGTCTTCCACGCGCACGCCGACTACGGCGACATATTATCTGAAGGCCAGTTCATCGGAAAGATCACAGACCTCGACGGCTCGACGCTGACCGAGATCAGGAGCCCCATCGACGGCGTGGTCCACACCATGTACCCCAGGCGCCTCGTCTTCCCCGGCGACCGCCTCTACACCCTGCTGCGCATCGGCGAGCCCACGGGCTGGTAGAGCCCCTCCTCTCAACCCTCTTATGGTAGACCCTGAACCGCCACCTTATCGAGGTCTGCCCACTCTCCCTCAGATACTCAATGGCCCTGCTGCCTATGATGAACCCGATAGCCCGCCCCACCACCTCGTACTTGTTGATGAAATCGATGAACTCCCTTCAGAGCCACTTGGGCTATGGCGGAGGCGCGGGCGCAGCCGTCAACGTCTCCCTGATCTTCACGAGCTCCAAGAATTCTCTTGTCCTCAGCCAAAACGACACCAATTAGCACCGTGAGACTGCTCTACTTTTGCTATGGATTGTAGGTGAAAGCCAGCTCGTAGGCCTCGTACCGCAGAGTAGACTCCGTGGTGATCACCGTCTGATCCTGCAGCGTGGCCCCGTCCCAAGCCGTCACCACAAGGTTGTTTGATGAGTCCACCGTCGCCACTATAACCTCGGGGTACTCCGCCTTGGGGTTGCTCCTCACTTGTATCCACTCCTGCTTGTTGGTGGCGCCGCCATAGATGCTCCAGCTGCCCGCCCCCGAGGGATTTCAGCCGCTCGGAGACCATACCTTGTAGCTGAGCTGCTGCGTGTTGAACTGCCCCGCGAAGAGAATGAAAGAAGTGTCCGTCGGCATCCAGTCGCCGTCGAAGCACCGGCTCTGTTCGGTCTGCAGCCTGTCGTCCATCAACTCGGGCAGGCTTAGCCATGACGATCCGCTCCACTGCCGGATGTAAAGCTTCTCGCCATCGTCCAACGCCATCAGCATCACTCTATCCGAGCCGGACACCCTGTGAGGCTTCAACACGACCCAGTTGATGTCTGGGGTCCTTCTATTCGGGTTTAACACGAGGCTGAAGCTGCCCATACCGCTCCAGGACCCGGTGTACCTCGCCACCTTGACGTATTGGCCGTCGGCGACAGCCGCGATCACCTCCCCCGAGTTATACTCCCACGCTATGGACGCCACCTCGTAGCCCACGTCTGTCACCGAGCTCGAGAGCAGGTAGCGGGAGTCCCAGGAAGAGCCGTCCCACACCCAGCAGTTGACGCCACCGTCGCTGGTTACGCCGATCATCGCTATCTCATCGGTGAGAGGGTCTGACTCCAGCGTGACCCAGTAGTACTCTTTTCTCCCCGCAGGGTCGTCGATGTAAGCGGGGTCCGTCCAGCCGCTTCCATCCCAGATCCGATAGACAAGGTCTCTGGACGGGTCAGTGCTGTTGTCCTTGTACACCAGCACCGCGTCCCCCGAGAGGCTCTCATAGGCGAAGTCAAAGGGCCTGATCATGTCCCTGGGCGCGTTCTTCCACACCCGCCCCAGCCTAGCGAAGTTCCAGCTGAACCCGTCGTACTTGTAGGCGTCGACGTACCCCTGGTTCGTAAGTAGTACGATCAATGCGTTGTCTGTCATCGAGCTTGCTGGGTTCCATGCAGACCTGACGATGGTGACCTCTTGGTTGGCTGGCTCATTTAGCTGCTGAGCAGCGCTCCACTCCAGGTCGTAGAACTTGTACTTCGGGTACTTGGGTCCGCTGATGTCAGAGGATCTGTACGCTATGAAGGCCTTGGGCGTTATCGAGGTGCCTCCGCCGCTGGTGAACACGCCTTGGGTGGTGTCCCACCAGAGGATGATCATGAAGACGTTCAGCTCGGTTCTCAGCCCCTTCTTCTCAAACGTGAAGCTCTCCATGTAGGTGCCCCCCGGGGGGATGTTTAGGGCGGTGGAGTTCTGTATCATCTCCACCTCGCCGTCCAGTATGATCTCTCCGCTGGAGTCCAGGGCTTGGATCTCTATGTTTGTGCTCTGAGTCGATATGGCCGAGTTCTCCAGCTCAAGCGTAAACACGATCTTGTTGCTGCCGAGGTAGACGTAGTCGCTCTGGAGGACCACGAAGGGGGTTTCGATTATGGACACGATCTCCATGGTCTTCTCCTCTACGATGGGGTTGAAGTACCATGCAGTGGTCGAAGACACGAATAACGTAAACACCGCTAAAACTATGACTACGTCTCTGTTTATCTTCAACGCGGACAAGGAAACCTAGGTGTCCCTTAATATAGAGTTATTTCGTAAACACAGATAAACAATAATACCACCTCTTGAAAACAAGTGTATAACAAACGTAAACAAAGCCAATTTTTGATTCAAACATTGAAAAATATGAAGGAAACGTAGAATAAATTGATAAAAAGGTTAACAATGCGCCTTGTGGAAGCAGTACCTCTCGACGAAGAGATCGACGTGACCGTCCTCATGGACCACGAACTCCACCGGAGACTTGACGCCATCCATCAACGTGTAGAACATCGTAGACTCCAGAGAGGTGTCCTCGGGGATCAGGGGCTGAAGCGTCTCGGCGAAGGGAGTCTTGGACTCCAGGTATAGCATCCCAGCCTTCTTCACCACACGCACACTCTCGATGCCCTTATAGATCTCGTATGTACCCGTCAGCCGATCCATGCGTCGCTTCACGGCCAGCCTCGGGATCGCCTCGTACGGGTCCCTCCCTAGCAGCACGGCGAACACGCTCTCAGCTATGTCCTCGTAGGGCAGGCTCGCGCTGTTACCCATCATTATGACCCCCATCTCGGCGTCCGGCAGGAACGCCAGGTACGCCGTGGAGACCAGTATGCTGCCGCCGTGGCTCACCATCTTGTGCCCAAGGAAGTCGGGCGTGACCCCCAGGCCGTACCCGTAGCCGTACTCGCCGTAGTAGCCGTCCGGTCGTCGGATGTGGAGAGTCTGCATCTTCTTGAAGGACTCCATGCTGGCTAGCCTCCCGCCGGGGTAGGCGCCCTTCTCTATCTGGGCGTTGAGGTATTTCGCCATCTCGTTCACGCTGCTGGCTATGCCCCCCGCCGCCGCGATGAAGCTGAAGCCGGGGTTGTCTTCAGGGTTAGGGTAGGGGAACCTGCTGGGCTCCACGGCTCCGTCGGGCTTCTTCCAGTGAGGCACTATGTGGTCGGGGTCGGCGTAGAACTCGGCGGTGTTGAGGGTCGACCGCCCCATACCGAGGGGCTCAAGTATCTTCTCCTTGATGTACCTGTGGAACGGCATCCCGGACTTTTCTTGGATCACGTGTCCAAGCATCCTCCACGCCGCGTTGTGGTAGAAGAACCTTTCACCGGGGGGTGCCACGAGCTCGTCTTGCGCCCCGTTCACGAGCCTGTAGAAGTCCTCTGCGCTGCCCCAGGGGATGCCCGTGTCGGCGCCGACGCCTCTGTAGAGGGCGACGCTGGACGACGCTACGCTCGGCAGCCCCATGCTGTGGGTGAGTAGGTGATGTATCTTGATGGGGTTCCCCGGGAGCCCCAGCTTGAAGGGTATATGCTCCTTGACGGGGTCCTCGACGCTCAGCTTACCCTGCTCGACGAGCTGCATGACCCCGATGGCTACGAAGCTCTTGGTGATGCTGCCGATGCCGTAGAGGGTGTCAGGCGTGGCGGGGAGGTTCCTCTGGGGGTCGCGTGCCCCGAAGCCCTGAGAGTACGCCTTCTCTCCCTCCCTCACCACGGCTATGCTGAACCCGGGCATCTTCCCCTCCTGCATGTACTTGGGGACTATGTGCTCTATCCAGTCCCGCAGCTCAGGTTGATCTTTGCTGGTCAAATCTATCGCTGAAGACTCTAGCTTGGACTGTATAAAGTATGCGTCAGAAAATATGGGGGCAGAAAAAGTTGAGGCTACGCCAGCGCCTTGATGAGGTCGGCCTCGCTGAGGGTGCCGGCTATCCCCTCGTCGCCGACGACGAGTATGTGGTCCACTCCTCCGATGGCCATGACCCTTATGGCGTCTGCAGCTTTGTCGTCCTCGCCGAGGACGATGCACATGTTGGCGCCCGTGAGGCCGCACGCCTGCATGAACTCCATGGCGGACGGCTTCCTCATGAGCTCAGCGACCTTCATGTCCCGGACCTCCATGGGCATCTCCTCGAACATGTTCTTGCCCAGCACGTAGCTCTTCATCGCGAAGAATATATCCTCAGCTGTCACCAGCCCCCTCACTACGCCTTCGTCCATGACGACGACGACGTCCTTGCCCTTGTCAACCATCTTCTTCGACACGGCGGCTAGATCCTCGGAGGGGTTCACCACCAGAGGGTTCTTCTTCATGAGATCCTTTATCTTCATCTCCAGTTTCAATACAAAACCACATATTACTCAGGGATCGAACGTTAAAAAATCTTAGCCAAGCTTGAGGGGTTCTTCATGTTTCAGGGTCTCGGGGACCATGAAGTGCATGATGGGTATCCTGAACACCATGTCCACGATGAGCGGTATGACGAATATGAGGGCCGGGTAGCTGCTGTTGTAGAGGTAGCCCCCCATGATAGGCGCCCCGACCCTCACCAAGGCGCTGAACGTGTTGCTGATCCCCAGCCATCTGCCTCTCTGCTCGGGTGGAACCATCTCCATCATGAGCGTCTGGTACGCGCTGCTGCTCAACGCGAGCCCCCTTAGGAACCAGGCTAGAAGCAGCCAGTACGGGTT
>DAOVEE010000232.1 GCA_030669135.1 Candidatus Bathyarchaeota archaeon
GCGACCATAGCTACGATGATGTTCGCTTTCCCCATCCCCGCCACGAGCGGGTACTTCAACCTCGGTGACAGCATAGTGATCATCACCAGCCTGACTTTCGGGCCCCTCGTGGGGGCTCTCGCCGGTGGACTCGGCTCAGGACTGGCCGACCTCCTAGGAGGATGGTACAACTGGGTGATCTTCACCACCGTCATCAAGGGCGCGGAGGGATACGTAGCGGGACACTTGGCGGGTAACCCCGACACGAGAACCATGAAAAAGACTGTCATAGCGTGGCTTGTCGGCGGCGCCGTGATGGTAGGTGGATACTTCGTCGTCCAGGTATTCATGTACGGCTTCAGCGCCGCATTGAGCGAGCTTCCCTTCAACATGGTCCAGATGATCGTCGCTGGCGTCGTAGGCATCCCAATCTCCAGTGCCTTAAAGGACAGGCTGAAACTCTAACATCCCTAATATATAGAGCGATCCCGTTCCTTATTCTGTGTCCTCGGCCGAGAAAGCAGCGGAAGCCATAACCAAGGTGGAGAGCTACGACCTCAGAATACTGCAGGCCATAGAGCTGGGGATGATACGGCACGAAGTAGTCCCAGTTAAGGAGGTCATCAGGTATAGCGGCCTCAACGAGCGCGAGGTGGAGTATAGGATGAAGGGGCTCGACGAGCTGGAGCTGCTGTACCGCCAGTGGGACCCATACCTCGGCTACATAATGAACTACAACGGCTACGACCTCTTAGCCCTCAACGCACTCGTGAAGGCCGAGTCGCTCGAGGCACTAGGTCCATCCATAGGTATAGGGAAGGAGTCCGATGTCTTCGAGGCCGTCACTCCCGGGGACGTGAAGGTGGCTGTAAAGTTTCACAGGCTGGGTAGGACTAGTTTCCGCGATACTAGGCGTAAGAGGGAGTACGTCGCGGATAGGCGACATATCTCGTGGCTGTACCAGTCAAGGCTCGCCGCGGAGGCAGAGTATAGGGCTCTCAAGAGCATGCACGAGGCCGGCGTCTCGGTGCCGGAACCCATAGACCAGAACAGGCACGTGATAGTGATGCAGTTCATCCAGGGAACCAAGCTCTCGGACATCATCAGCCTGGATGAGCCCCGGCTGTTCCTCGACGACATCCTAGAGGACGTGAGGCTCGCGTACAAGGCTGGAGTGATCCACACCGACCTAAGCGAGTACAACATACTGGTAGACGGCGACGGAGAGGTCTGGATAATCGACTGGCCCCAGTACACATCGACGGATCACCCCAACGCCATGGAGTTCCTTGAGAGAGACGTCGGGAACGTGGTCTACTACTTCAAGCGAAAACACGGCCTAGAATACGATCCAGAGCAGGCGTTGAGCCACGTCAGAGGCTAGTCTCTAAGCGTCATCTTGACGTCCAGCGCGCTGACGCCCTTGCCCTCGTCGTAGACGAGGATCGGGTTGATGTCCAGCTCCGATAGCTCCGGGAAGTCCCAGACCAGGTGACCTATCCTCAGTATGGCCTCGCGCGCCGCGTCGATGTCTGCGGGGGCCTGCCCGCGGACGCCCTTCAGCAGCGTATAGCTGCGGGTCTCCTCCATCATCTCCTGTGCCTCCCTCTCGTTCATGGGGGCGAGCCTGAAGCTAACGTCCTTGAGGAAGTTGACGTAGATGCCTCCGAGGCCGAACATCACCATGGGCCCGAACTGGGGGTCCCTGCTCATGCCTACGATCATCTCCCGGCCCCTGGGCACCATCTTGTCCACCGTTATGCCGTAGATCTTGGCGAGGGGCTGGGCCTTCCTGCATTTCCTCAGGATCTCCTCGAATGCGATCCTCACCATGTTGGCGTTGTTGAGGTTAAGCTCGACGCCGCCGATATCCGTCTTGTGCATTATGTCCGGCGAGACGATCTTCATCACAACAGGGTACCCTATCTCCTCTGCGAACTCCTCGGCCTCCTCAACGGATGTGGCTAGCTTGCTAGGCGGCGCGTTCACGCCGTAGGCATGGGCAGCCGCCACGGCCTCGTGGGGAAATAGCACATTCCTGCCGTCCTTCCTCACGCTGTCGAATATCTTCCGGACGGTCTCCCGGTCGATGTCCTCAAACTCTGGGGGCTTCAACTCTGGCAGCTTGAGGTGGCGCGAGTACTGGTAGAGAGCGTCCAGCGTCTTGATCCCTTTCTCAGGGAAGTTGAAGCAGGGAACGCCGTTGTCCTTGAGGTGCTCAGCTGCCTCGGACACCCAGTCTCCGCCCATGAACACCGATATCACGGGCTTATCCGGGTACTTCTTAGATAGATCGACGACGTGCTTGGCCGTCGTCAGGGCGTCCGTCATTGCTTGTGGCGTCAACAGGACGACCAGAGCGTGGACGTTTGGGTCCTGCAAGGCTCGCTCGACGGCGATGGCGTATCTGTCAGGGAGTGCGTCCCCGAGGATGTCTATCGGGTTTCCCGTGGAAGCCGCGTCCGGCAGGCTCTCCTTCAGCTTCTTCACGGTCTCCTCCGAGAGCGAGGCCATCTTCAGACCCAGCTTCTCCACAAGGTCGGTGGACAGTATCCCGGGGCCGCCGGCGTTGGTGACTATGGCTAT
>DAOVEE010000196.1 GCA_030669135.1 Candidatus Bathyarchaeota archaeon
ATGACGAGGTGATCCTCCACCTGGACGCCAAACGCACCTACAAGGTGAAGGTGGAGGAAGGCAAACAGTTCCACACCCACAGGGGGTTCATCGAGCTGGGCGACCTCGTGTACAAGCCCTACGGGATGGTGGTCACCAGCAGCTTGGGCGTCTCCTTCTACGCGTTGAAGCCCCTCATCAGGGAAAGGGTCCTCAAGACTGACCGCAGGACCCAGGTGCTGTACCCTAAGGACATCGGGTACATCCTTTTCCAGCTGGGCCTCGGCTCAGGCTGCAGGGTCCTGGAGGCCGGGACCGGCAGCGGCGCCCTCACCATGGCCCTCGCCGAGTCCGTGAGGCCCGAAGGAAGGGTCATCACCTACGAGATCGTGGAGCGGCACATGAAGACCGCACGCGGCAACATCGAGCGGTCAGGGCTCATGCCCTACGTGGATATGAGGCTCGGCGACGTCACGGAGGGCATCCCGGAGGAGGACCTGGACGCAGTGGTGCTGGACATGGCGACGCCGTGGCTCGTGGTGCCCCATGCTTGGGCTGCGCTCGCCGGGAGCGGCGTCTTCCTATCGTTCAGCCCCACCATCGAGCAGGTGATGAAGACGGCGGAGGCGCTGAGGGCCCACCCGTTCATAGAAATAGGGACCGTGGAGCTGCTGCTGAGAAACATCACAGTCGCCCCCGGCAAGACGAGGCCCCAGACCGTTATGATCGGGCACAGCGGCTACCTCACCACGGCGCGGAAGGTCCTGGAGCTCATGGACTAGGTTTTTCAACCCAGAGCCGACAAGTACCCTATGAAACTGGTCAAGCCCCACCGGCTACATGAAGGCGACACCATCCGCCTCGTGGCCCCGGCCAGCAGCATGGAATCCCTCGACAGGAAAGACGTAGACCGAGGCATACGCAATCTAGAGAAACTGGGCTTCGAGGTAGAGGTGAGCCCCGAGGCGTTGACCACGTGGAGGGGCACCGCGGGGCCGGCCAAGGAGAGGGCCCGGGTCCTTATGGACGGCTTCACGGACCCCGACGTGGACGGCTTGATGTGCGTCTGGGGTGGCTACAACAGCAACGACTTGCTGGAGTACCTTGACTGGGGCCTAATCAGGGACAACCCTAAGCCCTTCATCGGGTACAGCGACATAACGGCCCTGAACAACGCGTTACTATCCAAGTCGGGGCTCGTCTCCTTCAATGGGCCGGCGTTCATCACTTTCTGCCACAGCTTCCTCATGCCGTGGGAGGTAGACAAGTTCAGGAAGATCCTCATGGAGGGCGAGGCCCACAGATACACGCCGTCCCCCACGGTGATAGACGACCCCCTGCACTGGCGGCACCCTGAGACGCCGGTAGAGGAAGCCGCCAACCCCGGGTGGACCATCATAAGAGACGGCGTAGCCAAGGGAAGACTGGCTGGAGGACATCTAGGCACGTTGCTGCTACTGGCGGGCACCGAGTACTGGCCCGAGATGAGTGGAGCCATACTGTTCGTTGAGTCAGACGAGGAGGATGGGCCGCCGATAAACGTACTTCGTCAGTTCAGGCAGCTAAGGCACCTCGGGGTTTTCGAGGAGATCGAGGCGCTGCTTGTCGGCCGCATCCCCGGCTGCGTCGGGCTGAAGGGCGACTTGTCTCTGCCTCTCCTCGTCGAGGATGTGCTTGAGGGCGTGGAGATCCCTGTCGTCGCCGGGCTTGATTTCGGGCACACGAACCCAATTATGACTCTCCCAGTTGGCGTAGAGGCGGAGATAGACACGGAAAAAGAGGCTTTATCGCTATTAGAGCCGGGAGTACGTTAGAATATGGATCATTTTTCAATTTGCTTTGATAAATATTCTATATATTTTATATGTTTTTTATGAAATCAAGTTATTCTCACCTGATGTAAGAATAGTTTTTTTAAGGGGTTTACTGGCGGGTTAAAGTAGGGCTGGCTAGTGGGCGCTGGGCTCCTGAGGAACAGTAAGGCTTTCCCGTGAATAATTGGTATGGGCTACCGGAGCGGGACGCCCCAACGGCAACGAGGGACGACGGCCGACCGCTAGCCACGCTCCACACTCCGCTTAAACATCTTTTGAGCCTGATAGACATATAAAACCTCTCAGCCAGCCAGCATGCATTATAAACATTAAACACCCACCGTGAAGCCGCGTAACTTTATCTAATTTAATTAATATATTGGAAACTGCGCTCACGCATAAACATGGCTTCCGCTTTGTTACACAGATGCATTAACTTTCGGCGATGTAACTCTTTTTACTCTTATACCGTTACACGTCCGTATCAAAACACGTTTCACGGTTTCACGTTTAGGGCAAACGTATTAAAGCCACTTGACAGGACAGATTCAGCCCCTGAGGATAACCCTAAAACAATGTGTAACCCAGTATATGGCGATACACATGCTAGACGAGAAAGCTCTAGGCATCATGAAGGAGATGATGGAGGCCTTCGGCCCATCCGGTTTCGAGCGGGAGGTCAACGCCCTAGTTAAAGCTTACATGGAGCCCATAGTGGACGAGATACTGACCGACAAGCTCGGCACCGTGGCCTTCAGCCTGAAGGGAGAGGGGCCGACCGTCCTCGTGGCGGGCCACACCGACGAGGTGGGGTTCATCGTCTCATCGATCACCAAGGAGGGGTACCTGACCTTCAACCCGCTCGGCGGCTGGTGGGACCAGGTTCTCCTGGCCCAGCGCGTCGTGGTGCGGGGGAGGAATGGCGACGTCCACGGGGTGATCGCCTCCAAGCCTCCGCACATCCTGTCTCCGGACGAGCGTAAGAAGGTAGTCGAGAAGAAGGACATGTACATAGACATCGGCGCGTCATCGGAGGAGGAGGTGGGGGCGACGGGGATCAGGGTGGGTGACCCCGTGGTGCCGTGGAGCCCGTTCAGCCTCATACAGGACGACAGGGTTGCCATGGCCAAGGCGTTCGACGACAGGATAGGCGCCTTCGTGATCATGGAGGCCATGAGACGGATCAAGGAGCAGGGCATCCCGCACCCCAACACCGTGGTCGGCGCCGCCACCGTTCAGGAGGAGGTGGGTCTACGCGGAGCCCAGACCATAGCCCACAAGGTCGACCCGGACGTGGCAATAGTTCTCGAGGTGGACATCGCCGGAGACGTCCCCGGCATCAAGCCCCAGGA
>DAOVEE010000276.1 GCA_030669135.1 Candidatus Bathyarchaeota archaeon
CCCACCCCCATTATCGCCGGCATTTTTCTTTCCTTGGCCTTTGCGAGCATGGCTCCTGATGGGTCAAGACAGATTATCGTCCTGTCCTCATCTGTGAGGCTCTCCGCGAATACGCCTGTGCCTGCCCCCACCTCCAGGCCGAGCCCCGAGTCCTGGATCAACGATTCCAACGCCTTGAGCTCTGCCTTGAAGACCTGTATCCCCTGGGGATGGCTGTACCAGTCGTCGTAGAAGCCCGCGACCTGATCGAACGCCTTCACCGCTTCACGCAACCTTGGCTAACTCCTCGAGTATCTCTACAAGCCTCTCAGGGGATTCGCCTAGGATGGTTGTGGTGGGTTCCACGCCGAAGTCTCCGGGATGAACATATGCATCGCGGAGCCCGCCGTGGGACCTGATGTAGTGGGTCACGGGGCATCCCTCTCCCTCTACCTTGCATGGGATGGTCACGACGCTGAGACCCAGCCCCCTCAGCCCGGTGGTCACGTCTTCCCCTGACCTGATGTTGACGGCGGAGCGGATCTCGCTGACTTTCTTCCCCGCCTCGAGGACGACGGACGCTAGGTGCCGTGAAGCGCCGTAGGCGGTCTCGCCGCACAGTAGGGCCCCGCTGGTGCTCGCTACGACTCTGCCGCTCAGACCAGCCACGTCCATGGCTGTCTCAGCGCCATCTTTTGCGTACACCAGATTGGTGCCTACCTGAGGCAACAACCGATCTATCCCTGGTATCATGGTCAAGCGTTCCAGCGCCGACTGGAGTGACGAAAGCAGTGTGTCCAATGGTTTCAATGAGCCGTATAGCTCGTCGAGCTCGACGCGCTTCTGCTCGGCTACCTCGACTCCGTCTACGAACAGGCCGCGTCCTTCCTCGACTCTACCCGCCGCCGCGAAGGGGATTCCCTGTTCCTCGCATATGCGTTGAACCTCGTCGACTCCTCCGGCGTCGATGACGGCTATCAACGCACCGTACGAGGGGGCTCTCAACAAGTCTCCCCCTGCACCCACTATGCCTTCATGGTAGTTGAGGCTCCCCGAGTCGACGGCTATCCTCACAGCGTAGACGTCCTGCACCTCGTACAGGCCGCCCTTCACGCCCCCCTCCGAGACGTCGTGCATGAGCTTTATGTGGAGGCAGCCTTGGAGAGCGAGTATAGCTTGCAGGGGTGTGAAGCTCCGCCAAGCATCGCTTTCCACGCCCTCGCTAAGCTCTCTGAGCCAGACTCCCTCGCCGCCGACCTCGCCTATTACAGCCACCACGTCTCCGGGTTTGGGCTCCCCCATAGGCCTCAGGGCCTCGCCGAAGCAGGTCGCCGTGATCAGTGGTATCTCTAACCCGTAGTATGTAGCGGTCTGGCCGGCGCTTATCTTCACGCCGTACTTCCTCGCCTCTTCGCCGAGGCTCTTCGCTATCACCTTCAGGTGCTCCTCCGGTGTCCGGAGGGGCAGATATATCCCGGTCACGATGTGTGTGGGCTTCCCGAACCTGCTCGCGACGTTGCTCGCCGCGTAGTGGAAGGCGAAGAAGCCCAGCGCCTCGAGGGGGACTCCGACGCTGGGGCTGTGCGCTATAACGGTGTGGTCGGTGAGCTCTATGGTGGCGCCGTCCAGCTCTATCTCGTCCACTGGTATGTACGGTAGGACGCTGCGTCGGAAGACCTCCTTGGTCACCTTGCCGAGCCCTAACTCGCCTCTCATCTCCTAACCCTTATCTCAGAACAGCCTAATAACTCCGAGCCTACCCCTGACAGCCGCTATCACTCCGATGGCGACTGGGATGAACACCGCGTCCACGATGGTGGGCAGAACTGTCAAGGCTATCGCCCACCCGAAAAGGTACCAGTCCAGCACGAAGAATCCCAGGGTCTCGAAGACCACTCCCACGACCATGGCAAGTATCTCCCACGTGGTCACGGTCTTCGTCTCCGCCGGCGGCTTCATACGC
>DAOVEE010000209.1 GCA_030669135.1 Candidatus Bathyarchaeota archaeon
ATCTCAGATCAATCTCCCTGCTGTTATAGAGCTCGGCTAGCTCCTCCTTCGAAGCCTTCATCAGCTTGGTGACCTCTTCGTCGTACTTGCCCGCCTCGACTTCTATCACCCTGTCCAAGACGTGCTGGCTCGGCCCGTCTATGTACTTGGCGTAGAGCCTCCTGGCGAGCTGACCCACATTATAGGGAACGATCTCCGCGGGGCACCTGACGGCGCACAGTCCGCAGCTTATGCAGTCGAAGCTAAGCTGAGCGGCCGACGTTATGTCCCCTCGAAGGCTCGCCTGCACGTAGTCCATCACCATGATGTCCTGTGGACATGCCTTAGTGCATGTATTACAGGCGAGGCATCTGCTCAACTCTGGGTAGTACTCCAGCATGGTGTTGGCGTCAGGCCTCAGCTCGTCGAGGTCGTACGTAGTCTTCTCGGCTGGGTTGAAGGGTATCTGGGCGATGTACATGCCGTCCTCCACTATTTTCTGGCATGCGAGGGCGCCCTCAAGCTTGTAGCTACCCTTCTTCCTGTAGAGGGTTGCACAGGCTCCACAGTAGCCGCCTCTGCATCCCGCTCCTCTTGTGAATTGGTGTCCGGCGTACTCCATGGCCTTCATTATCGTGAGGTCGCCTGGCACCTTGTGTTTCTTACCCATCACGTAGATGGTAACTATATCGGCGTTGTTCTCCATCTTCTATTCCTCCAGCAGGCCCTTGTCTCTCAGCAGGGGCCTCGGGTCGGGCTTGTTGCCCGTGAAAACCGTTGCCTCTTCATCTAAGCCGAAGGCTAATGCCATGAGCTGTGTGAAGTAGACCACGGGGATTGTTTTAAAAACAGGATATTTCTTCTCTACCTCGGACTGTCGGGGGCCGAGGTTGTACTCGCAGAGGGGGCACGCGGTGATCAGCATGTCGGCGCCGGACTCCTCTGCCTGTTTAAGTATCTTATATGCTAGATCCGCGACGACCTCTTTCATGTGGACGGTGTTGTAGCTGCCGCAGCACTTCTGGCTGTAAGCGAATTTTACTGCTTCTGCTCCAAGAGCTTCCAGCATGTCTTCCATGATAGTGGGGTTGTCTGTGTCGTCGATACCTATCCCTCTGGGGCGAAGCAATAGACAACCGTAATATGGTGCAACTTTTAATCCGTTTAAGGGCTTCACTACAGATTCCTTGACTTTATCCCAGCCCATCTCTCGTAGGACCTCCAGATAGTGTAGCACTTCTATGTTTCCGCTGTACTGTATGTCCTCCTTGTACATGTTGTCCTGGATCTTCTTCTTTCGGTCACTGTCCTCGTTGAAGACCATGTTGCTGCGCTTCAGCGTGTTGTAGCACATGGCGCAGAGGGTGACGACCTGCTTCGAGTCCACTTCTCCCGCGTTACTGAGTTCCTCCATTCTTAACAGGTTCCGTATTGGGGCTAGGTGGTGCATCACGTCGTCGGTGGAAAGCGAGTGGACGGTGCCGCAGCAGTTCCACCTCTCAGGCTCCACCAGTTCTATGCCCAGCTTCTCAGCCGTGGCGATGGCTGAGTCCTCGAAGTTTTTGGCGTTCGTCTTCAGCGTGCATCCAGGATAGTATGCTAGTCTCGTCATGCCGTGAGCTTCCTCTGGTTTGATACTATGGCTATCTGGGGCAGATCTCTAAGTTCCTCTGGGCTCAGGTCGTCGAGGCTGACTCTGTTATACTTTTTCCGTAGAACGAGCTGCCTCAAGGCCTCCATGACGTTGGCTATATCTATGCCGCGGGGGCAACTAACTTCGCAGTTGAAGCACGTGGTGCAGACCCATATGGTCTTGGATTCTAGAGCTTCTTCGAGCCCCAGCTGCACCATCCTTATGATCTTGCTGGGAAGATAATCCATCTCCTGAGTCATGGGGCACCCGGAGCTGCAGGCGCCGCACTGAAAGCAGAGGTCAACGTTTTCTCCGCTTAACTCCGTCACCCGATCCTTGAAGTACTTGTTCTTGGGCCCCATGCGGAGAACTAACTTCGACTTGGGATACGACATCCCTAAGCATTTTCAATGGCGGATATTATGCTTTTCGAGAAACGACACCAAACGAATCTGGTTTATCGATTTGACTCCCAGTACAATAAGCCTCAAAAAGAGTAGCCACCACTATCAGTGAGGTATAGTTATGGAGTATCATCTCAAGACACCGGTCCCGGAGGAGGAGATTAGAAATCTTCGAGCTGGGGACCTCATATATGTAACCGGCACCGTGATCACGGCGCGGGACGAGGCTCACCTGAAGGCGCTGGAGCTAAACGAGAAGGGTGAGGCTCCGCCGGTCGACTTCAAGGGGAACGGAGTTTTTCACTGCGGGCCCATCATGCAGAAAGACGATAGCGGTGAGTGGCGGGTCGTCGCCGCTGGGCCGACTACCAGCGCCCGCATGGAGATCTTTCAGGACGAGTTCATAAAGGTATATCGCCCCTCCGTCATAATCGGGAAAGGAGGCATGGGTAAGCGTACGGCCGAGGCGTGCCAGGAGTACGGCTGCGTCTACGGGGCTTTCACCGGCGGAGCCGCGCTGCTTGCGGCCCAAGGGATAAAGAAGGTGAGAGACGTTTTCTGGCTAGAGGAGCTGGGTATGCCGGAGTGTCTTTGGGTGTACGACGTGGAGGACTTCGGTCCGATGATTGTGACGATAGACACTCATGGGGGGAACCTCACCGCCGATGTCGGCGCCAAGATCTCCGAGATACGTGACCAGCTGATCAAGGAGATGGAGGGTTAGGAATGATCGAGAAGATAGTCGAGGACACCGCCGTGGAGCTTCTCAGGATAGCGGCGACTGAGCTCCCTGTCGAGTACGTGGAGGAGATGGATCGTCTGATGAGGGAGACGGATGGCTCCGTCGGGAAATCCCAGATGACTAACATTCTGGATAACGTGAAGATCGCGCGCGAAGGA
>DAOVEE010000173.1 GCA_030669135.1 Candidatus Bathyarchaeota archaeon
ATCTCAGCCCCGGCACACTGCACGGGCCCCCTACTACAGTTTGGGTCCTCCAGGTAGCAACCCCTGTTGAACACAAGATAGAGGGCCAACCCTGTCATGGCTGCAACTATTTTAATGCTGGCTATCATTTCAGTCTCTGCGATTAATCCCACGATAATGATATTTACTCTCCTCTAACTCTTTGCTGTAAAGCAACTATCCAAGCTGAATCCACAGTATCGGTTTTTCAGGGAAACCGTGTTGCTCAGGGTCACATGGGTCACGTGACCACGCCAATTTTTAAGCCGATGTGCTGTTACGTTTTCTGGTTCACATGAGCGAGGACAAGCTTACCGGGTACCGCGGAGAACTACGTTCAGCCCTCGAGAAGGTGGGGGCCGAGATAGGCGACAGACTGGAGATAGCAGTGAACAACCAGCAGTACACGGGCAGCCTGATGCCTCGCGTCGAGAGCTACGACGACTGGCACATCATACTCAAGCTCAAGTCGGGGTACAACATCGGCCTCGCCCACAGCGACGGTATGAAGATCAAGAAGGTGGGCGTGGCAGAGAAACCCGAGTTCAGGCCCCCGCCCCTCCCCGAGGCTGAGCCGGGTCTACCCAAGGTGAGCATCATCAGCACCGGCGGCACCATCGCGAGCAGGGTAGACTACGTCACGGGCGGCGTCGTCTCGGCGATGACCAGCCGCGACCTCCTAGGCATAGTGCCTGAGCTGGTCGAGATAGCCGACGTCGACGCAGATATCCTCTACAGCGTGTTCAGCGAGGACCTCACCCACAAGGAATGGGAGGGCATGGCCGAGCGAGTATACGATAAGATCGATGCAGGCGCCGACGGCGTCATAATCACCCACGGCACCGACACCATGGGCTACAGCGCCGCGGCCCTCAGCTTCGCGTTGCAGGACCTGCCTGTCCCCGTGATCTTCGTCGGCAGCCAACGCAGCAGCGACAGACCCAGCAGCGACAACGCCACCAACCTCATGGGCGGCGTCTACACGGCGGCTCACGCCCCCTTCGCCGAGGTGGTCGTGGGACTCCACGAGACCACGTCGGACACCAGCATCGCGTACCTCAGGGGCACCAAGGTCAGGAAGTGCCACACCAGCAGCAGGTACGCGTTCCAGCCCGTTAACGACTGGCCCATCGCACGCTACATAGACGGCAAGGTGGAGATGATCAACGACAGGTACCGGCCCCGGCAGCCCAGCGAGCCCAGGCTGCTGAACAGGTTCAGCGACAAGGTTAGCCTCGTCAAGTTCCACCCCGACTTCAACCCGACGATCCTTGACTGGCTCATCGACGACGGCGTCAGGGGCATCGTCATCGAGGCGACGGGCCTCGGCCAGGTCTGCAAGGACCTGTGGCCAGCCGTCGACAGGGCACGGAAGGAAGGCGTCATCGTAGGCGTAACGAGCCAGTGCATCTGGGGGCGAGTCCACCTCGATGTCTACAGCCACGGCCGCGAGCTGGTGGACAGGGGCGCCGTGCCGCTGGAGGATATGCACCCCGAGACAGCGTACGTGAAGCTCAAGTGGTGCCTCGGCCAGACCGACGACACGGAGGAGGCGAAGAGGCTGCTCCTCACCGACCTCGTGGGCGAGTTCAACCCACGGACACCCTACCTGGAGGGATCACGCTGATGGACTACGAGAAGCTGGGACTCACCGTCGGCATCGAGATCCACCAAGAGCTCGCCACGAAGCACAAGCTGTTCTGCTCGTGCCCGCCGCGGCTCAGCGACAAGGAGCCAGACTACACCTTCACGCGAAAGCTCAGGCCCAGCCAGAGCGAGCTAGGCGAAGTGGATCCGGCCGCCCTCTTCGAGTTCCTCAAAGGCAAGACCATCATATACCAGGGGGACCACGACACCAACTGCCTCGTCGAGATGGACGAGGAGCCGCCGGGCCCGCTTGACTCAGAGGCCATTGAAATATCTCTCATATTTTCCCTCATGACCAACAGCGTACCCGTGGACGAGATCCAAGTGATGAGGAAGACCGTCGTGGACGGCAGCAACACCGGCGGGTTCCAGCGGACCAGCGTCGTCAGCCTCGGAGGAGCCGTAAAAGTCGACGGCAAGACTTACCATCTGGAACAGGTTGCGGTAGAGGAGGACGCGGCAAGGAAGATAGCCGAGGAGGGAGACACCATAACGTACCGCCTGGACCGGCTGGGCATCCCCCTCATAGAGATAACAACGGCCCCCGAGATGCATACACCGGAGGAGGTGTACAAGGTCGCGGCCCGGATAGGAGGAATCCTCAGGGCCACCGGTATGGTGCGCAGAGGGCTGGGCACCATCAGGCAGGACGTCAACGTTAGCATACGCGGGGGCGCCATCATCGAGATCAAGGGAGTCCAAGACCTGAGCCTGCTGCCAACCATAGCAGAGTACGAGGCACAGCGGCAGGTCACGCTTCTCGATATAGCTGAGGAGCTGAAGAAGACAGGCGTCACGCCGGAGGCCCTCAGGCAAGAAGCAGCGGACGTGTCGGATGTCTTCAAGGAAACCGGGTCCAAGATACTCGGCGCCGCCCTGAAGAGAGGCGGCAAGGTCATGGCCGTTAGGCTCCCCGGGTTCAGCGGCCTCACTGGGCGGGAGCTCTGCCCAGGCAGAAGGCTGGGCACCGAGATGAACGATCACGCCAAGTTCGGGGGCGGAGTCAAAGGCATATTCCACACTGACGAGCTGCCGGGCTACAGCATCACGGCTGAGGAGGTACACGTCCTAAGGGAGAGGATGGATGCCGGGGAGGCCGACGCCGTGGTCATCGTCGCCGACGAGGAGAGAAAATGCGTCGCCGCCCTGGGGGCAGTGGTGAACCGCGCCGAGCAGGCTCTACAAGGTGTACCCGCGGAGACGCGTTCCGCAAACCCTGATGGGACGACGAGGTACACGAGGCCCAGGCCCGGGGCCGCCCGCATGTACCCCGAGACCGACATTAAACCCGTGAAGGTGACCCCCGAGAAACTGGAAGAACTGAGGGCGATGCTCCCCGAGATGCCTGAGGTCAAGCTCAGACGGTTCATGAAGGATTACTCCCTCAACGAGAAGCTGGCGACCCAGGCAGTCGACTCCGGTTACATGGGGCTGTTCGAGGAGCTTGCCCGGGAGGGGCACTCTACGACGCTGCTGGCGGTGACCCTGACGGAGGATCTCACGAAGCTCCGGCGTGACGGGGTGCCCGTCGAGGGGCTCACCGACGAGGCCCTGCGGGACGCGTTCACGCTGGTGAAGGAGGGCGCCGCGACGAAGGAGTCTCTGCCCGACGTGCTGACCTGGCTCGCGGAGAACCGGGGCGAGAAAGCGGGGGACGCCGTGTCCGCGCTGGGCTTCGACATGATGACCATCGAGGAGCTCACTGCGTTGGTGAACAGAGCCGTCGAGGAGAAGGCTGATCTGGTGGCCGAGCGCGGCATGAGAGCCATGGGCGCCCTCATGGGCGTCATCATGGGTCAGGTGCGTGGAAGGGCCAAGCCCCAGGACGTCCAGAGGCTTCTACGGTCCGCCGTTGAGGCAAAGAAGGGCTGACAGCCCCCTCATAAGTATTATAAACGGTCTTAGAGGTTATTACGATGTCAGAATACACGTGATTTTATGCCTGAGCCCGCCTTCCGTCTAAAGGTACGCATCGGCGACATGGAGGTGGAGCTAGGCGGGGAGAGGGAGGAGGTCCTCGAGACCCTAGAGGATCT
>DAOVEE010000019.1 GCA_030669135.1 Candidatus Bathyarchaeota archaeon
TGAAGCTTCAGAAATTCACTTCCCACATCCAGAAACTAAAAAATGAAAAAGTAAGCCTAGAGAAACAGTTGTTCAAAGAATCTGAACCCAAAACAAGAAATTCCATGTAACAAGGAACAAGCCACGCCCCACACACCCCTAAACACCGCCGCTCCACACCAGACACCATGTTCAACAACAAGCCCGCCGCCGTAGACGGCAGCCAACCCAGCCACAAGCCCTACAAGTAGCAGACACCACCCTCACCATCCACCACCTCCTAGAAGCCACCCGCCAAGCGTACCCCGTCGGAGAGAGCAAGCACGGCCCCATACTCACCATCCACCACTTCCTAGAAGCCACCCGCCAAGGCCACCCCCCCAACACAACACTAAAGCAGATCACCCAAAACCCACCAAACCCAACACTAGCACCAACCCCACCCATCCCCCACCTGAAACCCGGGATATAGACGGGAAACCCGCAACAATATAAGAGGGGTATATATGGTACAACCGGCTACTATATACCATGAGTTCTACACGTCGAACAAACCTAAACCGGATAATGCAGATCGAGCAAGAGATCAAAAACATCAAAACAAACACCAACTACCGCCAGATCCTGAGAAACATGAAAATCATGGACCGCCTGACCGTAGGAAGCAGAGACATCGACGTAGCATCACCAGACGACATGGACAAGACAATAACAGTGAGAAGACGCAGCCAAGAAGCGAAAAACGTCGCAAAAACCTATACACTGAACCTCCAGAAATTCTCCTCCCGCCTCCAGACACTGAGAAACGAAAAAGCAAGCCTAGAGAAAAAGTTGTTCGGATAACCTGAATCCAAAACACGAAAATCCACGCAACAAGAAACAAGCCACACCCCACACACCCCCAGACCCCATAAAAAAACGGGAAACCACATCCAGCATGGGGGCCTACTAGAGGTGAATATACCTGTACCTCGATCCCAGACCGAAAGTCAGACACACCACCAATAACCCGGAAAAAATTTTTCCCGTTATCACAGGTAGGCCGTGATAAGCCGCATCCAAGGAACGCCCCCATCGAGCCACAGCCCACCCAAACGGAATATATCTACCCAAACATTATTCCAAAGGACCATAAAAAACGCGTCAACCATCGACAGCCGCCTATAGGAACAATCGTTCCACCGCATTCTTTCTAAACAACAACACAGCATACAGCAAGACCGAGATGAACCGCAGAACACTGCTGACACTCATACTACTCACAGCCATCTTCATAACCCCGGCGCTGCCCCCTCTGGCCGGCGCCACGACCCTACCTGAGATCATCCAGACACATACCGCGGTCCTGAACTACTACAACGCCGCACGCACCATACTCCTCGCCAGCCTAGCCATCTCGGGCGCCAACGTCGCCTTCGCGTACCACTTCTATAAGAGAAAACCCCAGGGAAAGGACCTATAGCCCCCCAGAACCCAGGGCCGGCCGCGTGGGCGACGACCAAATCACCTCTACCCGAAGACACACGCGTCCAAGCACAGCCATATAAGATTTGTAGATCACCCCCACAAACAAGGCAATATAGGCACCCCGGAGTCCTCCGTACCTGCTCCGGAGGAATCACATGTCAGCCGTCCTAGACAACATACGTGCATGCGACGAGTGCGGCTCCACCGCCCTCGTCACCGACAACGAGACCGGCGAACTCGTCTGCACCCAGTGCGGCGCCGTCATCGTCGACACCATCATCGACCAGGGCCCCGAGTGGCGAGCCTTCGACCTGGAACAGCAGCAGAGGCTCACCCGCGTCGGCGCCCCCCTCACACTCACCATCCACGACAAGGGCCTCAGCACCACCATAAGCTGGCAGAACCAGGACGCCACCGGCCGCAGGCTCACCCCCCAAGAGCAGGAGCGACAGTACCGCCTCAGAAAGTGGCAGCGGAGGACATCATCGAACGACTCAACGCAGCGCAACCTCACCCACGCGTTATCCGAGATGAACCGTATCGCCAACAAGCTCAACCTCCCCAAGAGCGCCACCGAGACCGCCGCCATGATATACCGCAGAGCCATCCAACGGCGGCTCATCCGCGGCAGAACCATCCAATCCGTCGTGGCCAGCGCCCTCTACATGGCCTGCCGCCAGTGCAACCTCATCCGCAGCCTCGAGGACGTCGCCAAAGCCGCCAACATAACCCGCAAGGAGGCCGCCCGCAACTACAGGTTCCTCTACAAGGAGCTCCAACAGGACGTCCCCCCCGTCGACCGCAACAACCTCATCACCAAGTTCGTGAGCAAGCTCAGGATCAGCGGCCCCACCGAGCAGCTGGCCCGACAAATACTCGGGAAGGCCAGCGAGAAGAAGCTGACCATCGGCCGAGCACCCGAGGGCATCACCGCCGCCTGCATCTACATCGCCTGCAAACTCAACAAGGAGGACCGCACTCAAGGCGAGATAGCCAAGACGGCCCAGATCACAGAGGTAACAATCCGTAACAGGTACAAGGAGCTCATCAAGAACCTAGACTTCATAGTGGAGCTATAGCCATGAAGCCCCAGGTACGCCATCTAATGAACCGCGACCCCGTCACCATCGACCAGACCTACACCGTACACGAGACCGCCCAGATGATGATCAACTTCGGCATCGACACCCTCATAGTCACCGACCTCGGCCAGATCCTCGGCGCCGTCACCTACCGGGACCTCCTGGAGCACCTCCTCAGCCCCCGCTTCGACCCGGACGACGTCACCGTCGGCGAGATAACCGACGAGACCATAACCCTCGTCCGCCCCACCACCAGCCTCGGCGACGCCGCCGAAATAATGCTCGAGGACGACCGCACCACCCTACCCGTCGTCGACGACGACCTCGTAGGCTACATCAACTTCACAGACATACTCAGGGCAATACACCTAGCGAAGCCCAGAGCGCAGACGGATTCCTTCGAACCCGCCCACTACATCATATAGGCTCCTGCAGGATTCTCGGTCAACCCTATCTTTATGTCCTCCCACCGCAAATTACCATCCATGAAGCCTAGGGTCGCCGTGGTTAAGACAGACATCGGCGTCAAGGAGGCAGCCCAGAGGGCCGTGACGCTCCTCGGAGGCATCGAGACGTTCGTCGAGCCGGGCGAGACGGCGCTCCTCAAGCCCAACCTCTTCACCGTGAAGGACCCCGACACCGGCGCCACCACCGACATGAGGGTCGTCCTAGGCGTAGCCGAGCTCCTCCAACAGCAGAACAGCCATTGTATCCTCGGCGAGTGCCCCGCCACCGGCAGCTACACCCGCCCCGACATCGTGTTCGACGGCCTCGGCGTCAGGGCGCTGTGCGAGAGCCACGGCATCGAGGTCAACGTCCTCGACAGGGACCCGCCGGTCAGGGTCGAGGTGGACGGCGACGTGTTGAAGGAGCTATGGTTCCCCGAGACAGCAGCCAAGCACCCCGTCATCAGCTTCCCCAAGCTCAAGACGCACCAGCTCACCACCCTCACCTGCGCCGTCAAGAACCTCTTCGGCCTCCAGCAGGGAGGCACCAAGGCCCACCACCACGTCTCGGTGGCCAACGACCCCGAGTCCTTCAGCAGGCTCCTCGTCGACATCTACCAGGCCATACGCCCCCAGGTCCGGCTCCACGTGGTGGACGCCCATGTGGCCATGGAGGGGGAGGGCCCCACCGCCGGCGACCCAGTGCCCCTAGGGCTGGTCATCGCCGGCTCAGACGCCGTGGCCGTCGACATCGTCTCCTCGGCCATCATGGGCTGGGACCCCATGGACGTTGGCACCAACTACTTGGCCGGAGCCCGCGGCCTCGGCCCCAGCTCCCTCGACGAGGTGGAGGTGATCGGCGAGACCATAGACGCCGTGAGGCGCCGCTTCAGGAAGCCCCAGATCCATAGCGACGGCGAGATGTTCGTCAGGATAAGGATGCCCATCCACTGCGACCCTGAGAAATGCGTGTCCTGCGGCGTCTGCGCCGAGGTATGCCCCGTCGGCGCCATCCAGATCCGCGGCGTCCCCGAGTTCGACTACACGAAATGCATCCAATGCTTCTGCTGCGCCGAGCTCTGCCCCCAGGGGGCGCTGAAACCCATGAGACTGGACGAGTAGCCATGTGCATTTTCTGCAAGATAATAGATGGGGAGGCCCCTGCGTACCGTGTCTATGAGGACGACTTGACTCTGGCGTTCCTCGACGTCAACCCGGTGACGGACGGCCACACCCTCGTCGTACCCAAGCACCACGAGGCCCGGATAGAGCGGCTGCCCAGAGAATACTACGACGCCGTCTGGGCCACGGTCCACCGACTCGTCTCCTCCATAGAGAGGGCGATGAACGCGTCAGCGTCCAACATAGACGTGCACAACGGACGCGCCGCCGGCCAACTGATCCCCCACGTACACGTCCACATCATCCCGCGGAGGGGCCCCGGCAGAGCCATCACGGACGCAGCCCAGAGGATCAGACCTAGGAGCAGAGAATACTTCGAGGAGATAGCGGAGAAAATCCGCAGCGAGATAGGTTGACGTTACCTCTTCTTCAGCTCGAAGGGGTACGGCCACCCCTTGATGCTGCCCTCCACGAACTTCACGTTGGTGAAGTCCATGCCCCGCATCACCCGCTCAGCATTATACGCCGTGATGCTCGTGTTACAGAAGAACACTATCTCCTTGTCCCGCGGTAACTCGCCGTACCTGCTCTTCAGCTCAGCCAGAGGCACGTTGACGGTGCAATCGGTGCTGATGGTCCCAGCCTCGTAGGCGGGCCTGCCTCGGCAGTCTACGAATACGAAGTCGTCGCCTTCGTCCAGCATGCGTTTAAGCTCGACCGGGTTGACGCCGTGGGCTAGGTCATCCATCTTGTTTCTCACCACGTTGGCGGCGTCGGCGATGCCGTCGATGGCCGTGCTGTAGGCCGGGGCGTACGCCAGGTCGAGATCGGCCAGGTCCTTTACGGTGCCGCCGAACTTTAGCACTGTCGCCGCCACGTCTACGCGCTTCACGCCGTCGCCCTCGCCGACGACTTGGCAGCCCAGGAGCCTTCCCGTCCCGCGTTCGGCGACGAGCTTCACCAGGAAGAACCGTGCCCTTGGTATGTAGTGGCTGATGTCCCGTTTCGGGCACAGCGAGGTCACCACGTCATACCCCAGCTCCTTCGCCATCTTCTCCGTGAGGCCCGTACAGCCGCAGTTGTAGCTGAGGATCTTGAACACCGCCGTCGCCGTGACCCCCGGGAACGTGTCCCCCATACCGGCGATGTTGTTGGCGATGATCCTGCCGTGCTTGTTGGCCGTGCTCCCCATGGGCGCGTAGACCTTGCCTCCGCTCACCAGGTGTATGCACTCCACGCAGTCTCCCCCCGCGTATATGTCGGGGTCGCTTGTCTGCATGTGCTCGTTAACGGCTATGGCCCTCGTTGGCCCTATCTCAAGCCCAGCCTCCACGGCTAGCTCCGTTTTGGGCCTGACGCCTATGGCGACTATCACCATGTCCGCGTCGACTCGCCGCCCGTCCGCCGTTTCGACGCCGGCCACCTTGCCTGATCCATCGTCAAGTATCCTGCTGACGAGGCTACCTGTTACGATGTCGATGCCCCTTTCCCTCAGGTAATTCTCAAGATATAGCGCCATCTCGATGTCTAGGAGGGCGGGAACTAGGTTGGGCATCATCTCTAGGACGGTGACTATGCATCCTCTTTCCACGAAAGCGCCGCAGGTCTCCAGCCCGATGAGGCCTCCGCCCACGACGGCAACCTTCTCGGCGCCGGCGTCGACCGCCTCCTTGATAGCCTTGGCGTCGTGGGGGTTGTAGAGCCTGTGGACTCCCTCTAGCTCGACCCCCTCCATCTTGGGTACGAAGGGGCTCGCCCCTGTTGCGAGCACTAACTTATCGTAGGGAAGATCCTTGGGCTCTCCGCCTCTGACATCCCTTACGGTGACGGTCTTCCTTTCCCGGTTTATCCGCACGGCCTCGGTGTTGTCCATCACCTTCACGCCCTTCATCTTCTCGAAGTAGGCGGCGTCCCTGACGGCCCCGGTGGCAGTCTTCAGCAGGCTGTCATAATCTTCAACTACCCCCTCGATGTAGAAGGGCATGCCGCAGCCCGCGTAGCTGAGGATGTCTCCCCTCTCGATGATCGTGATCTCGGCGTGGGAGTCAAGCCTCCGCAGCCTCGCAGCCGTCTTGGGGCCCGTGGCGACGCCCCCAATTATCAGCACTTTCAACGCGTTATCTTTCAAATCGAATCGTTGAATATTGCCCTAACCCGATTAAAGCCTGTTGATTATACGCCCCCGAATCCGCGAAGCGTGCTCCGATACATTGTTAAAAAGGCGACGCTCTGTACACAGGTATGAGCCATTTATTCGAGTCCTACAGGATCAGGGGCCTAAGCCTGCGGAACCGTTTCATGAGGAGCGCCACCACTAGCTACTGGGCCGACGAGGAAGGCATAGTCAAGGACGCCCACGTGCGGCTCTACAGGAGCCTAGCTAGGGGAGGCGTCGGCCTCATCGTGAAGGGCCACCTCTACGTCGCGGACAACGGGAAGGCCCACACAGGGATGGCGGGCATAAGCAGCGACACACAAATACCCATGCTGAGAAAGCTCACGGACGCCGTCCACGAGCAGGGCGGCCGCATCGTGGCACAGATCAACCACGCTGGAGTGGTCCATCAGCCCGACAGGGCTGGGCCAAGCGAGTACAGCGAAGGCGGTTGGACCGCCAGGGAGATGACGGTGGACGAGATCGAGGCGGCGATACAGGCCTACGGCGACGCCGCCGAGAGGGCGATGCAGGCAGGATTCGACGGCGTCCAGATCCACGGCGCCCACGGCTACCTTGTCAGCCAGTTCCTCAGCCGCCATGTAAACAGGCGCACAGACAGGTGGGGCGGCAGCCTAGAGAACCGGATGAGGTTCCTCATGGAGGTATACGACGAGGTCAGGGGCCGAGTCGGGAACGAGCCGGTGCTCATCAAGATGAACTGCGACGACTTCAGCCCAGACGGTTTCACCGTCGACGACAGCGTGAAGGCGGCGGTGGCCATCGCCAAGAAAGGCATCGACCTGATAGAGGTCAGCGGCGGAGGCAGGGGACAGCAGGAGGCGCTGAGGGCCCGCGCCAGGCACAGCGACCCGGCTCTGGCCGACCTGGCCTTCGCTGGGCATGCATCGAAGATACGGGACGCCACGAGGCCGACGCCCATGGCCCTAGTCTACGGCTTCAGGAAGCTTGATACCATGCGGAAGGCGGTCGACATGGGTCTCACGGATATGGTGAGCATGAGCAGGCCTTTCATAAGGGAGCCCGACCTGGTTGAGAGGCTCCAGTCCGGCCAGCGGGAGGTCTCCTGCATTAGATGCGACGCGTGCAGCGGCAGCGACGTCTTCGGGAAGACCATGCTCAGATGCCACTTGGAGTAGTATCCATTTTTTAACCGTGTCACGCCTCTATGTGCCATGGTTTCGGTGGCCGGCCGTGCATTGGGCTTCATACGGCGCCAGAAGAGGGCTTTCAAAGTCAACATCGTCAGGAACGTCATACAGTACTTCTCCCTCGGTCTGACCTACCAGTACCAGAGTGTCTACATCTCGGAGCTGGGCGCCTCGGCCATGGAGATCGAGTACGTGAACAGCGTCGGCGGTCCCTACAGCAGGGGCCACAAGCAGGACGAGAACGCCAGCATCGACGAGATCACCCAGTGCAGCAAGGCCGTGGCGCTCCTCTTCATGAGGAAGCTAGGCGTAGCAGCATAGCGCACAGTTTTTACCCCCTCTTTTTTATTCCCTGCAAACAGGAGTGAAACCATGAGGTACTGCATAAACGTGCCCAACTTCGGCGACTACCACGACCCGGACACGGTAGCAGGGCTCGCCGTCGACGCCGAGGACGCGGGTTGGGACGGCTTCTTCGTCTGGGACCACCTACAAGGCTACGGGCCAGTCGGTGACCCACTCGTAGCTCTGGCCGCCACAGCCGCGAGAACCAGCCGGATAAGGCTAGGCGCCATGATAACGCCTCTCCCCCGCCGGCGCCCATGGAAGGTCGCCAAAGAGACCGTCTCCCTCGACCACCTATCCAAGGGGCGGCTGATAGTGGGGGTTGGGCTCGGGAACCCGCCCCAGGAGTACAGCGACTTCGGCGAAGACCCCGACCCACGGGTGCGAGCCGAGAAGCTCGACGAGGGGCTGGACATACTGACGGGGCTCTGGACGGGGGAGCCGTTCAGCTACCACGGGAAACACTACCAGCTAGAGGAGATGACCTTCCTCCCGAAGCCGGTGCAGCGGCCCAGAATACCCATCTGGGGGGCGGGTTTCTGGCCAAACCGGCGGCCCTTCCGTAGGGCTGCACGCTACGACGGAGTGTACCCGACGAGGAACTGGCCAGACTCCCTCACCGTCGACGACTTAAAACGTATCCTCAACCATGTCGCCAAACACCGCGGCTCAACAGAGACCTTCGATGTCGTCGTCGGCGGCCAGACGCCTCACGAAGCTGATGACGGGGCGGAAATAGTTAAGTCGTGGGTGAGGGCTGGAGCCACGTGGTGGTCGGAGGACATAAACGGGTGGAGAGGGGCCGTCGAAGAGATGCGGGAGAGGATACGTGCGGGGCCCCCGAGGGTTTAACTTTTACTTTTAGAAGGTGGAGAGGCAGTCGATGCGACGCACAATGACGTATCTCATCACCCTAGACTCCAGATTCGGTTCCTTAACCCTCGCCTGGGAAAGACGAGAAGCCCCCACCGTGGTCCAGATTTTTCTATCCAAGCCGGGTGCCCCGTCAGAGGAACGAGCCAAGAGTCGTTACCCAGCCTCAGTCGAGTCGTCTGACCCCCATATAGATGAGCTGATACACGGCCTCAAACAGTATCTCGGTGGGCTGGATGTACGCTTCAGCCTCGACGGCCTGGCCATGGAGCGGTGCTCACCCTTCCAGCAGAGGGTTCTACGAGCCGAGCACGGTATCCCCCGGGGCCATGTCAGTACCTACGGCAGGATAGCGGGGCACCTCGGTCGACCGGGAGCCGCCCGGGGCGTCGGCAGAGCACTGGCAACGAACCCGTTCCCGTTGATGATACCATGTCACCGCGCCGTCCGCTCCGACGGAGCCATAGGCGGCTACCAGGGAGGCTCGGACATGAAGAGGGCTCTACTCTTGATGGAGGGCGTCGAGTTCGACGGCGAGAAGGTCAAGATGAAAAGTGTCTATTACTAATCACAGATCTTGTCTAGCATGTCGCCGTAGCTCAAACCAAGCTCTGCGCTCTCCAGTTTTATCCAATACATCTCAAACTCGACAGGGGAAAGAGTCCCGTCCAAGGGGGCATACTCATAGCTGAGCCACCTCTCCGGCGAATCACCGGAGTAAGATAGATGATAGAAGTGACGCCTTTCCAACCCAGCGCCCTACTCCGTGAAGTTGTACCTCTTTGAGCCTAGATATCGCTCCATCTTCAGCCTCTTGAGTCCGGTTTCCTCCTAGGCCTCACGCATTACGGCGTCGTCGAGGCTCTCCCCCTCTTCCGGGTGACCCGCTGTGACCTGTACGACTGCCTCTTGGTACATGGTGTGCCTGAGTATATGGTGGTTCAGGGTGTGCATTTACTTCATCAGGATGTACGAGAGATGCATCGCGGTTTGGATCGTATGGTGGATCATGTGGTGAGGTTGAATAGGATTGTGAAGGCTCAGCAGGATTGCGTGGATCGGCTTATCGGGAAATTCGAGGAGAGCTAGAGGCTACTGGCGGAAGCGATTAATTTGTTGAAGGAAGAATAGATTGATCGAACTATATCTGTAGATGATAAATATTCTAACAGTATACGTTTATTGTTGTGTGAGTGGGATGGTGCCGGGACATTATGAGGATTTCTTGGCTCTTGTTGAGATGTGTTTCGATGGTTTTGAGTTTCAGGATAATATTAGGTGGCTCAGAGTTGATCCGTTTTGTTTGGCTGCATATGATTTGTTGGGCTCTGGTGAGACTGAATCTGCTAGAGGTAAGTATTTGTCTCGGCTGCCGCCGGAGTTTATTTCGAGCGCAAACAGCGAGCTTTATAGAAGTAAACGAGGCTGGATCTCGAGAGGTGTAGAAGAGGACAGGCTAATCACGTATAGTGAGGCGGATAAGCAGTATATTGTCCCCAAACTATCTACGGGTTATTCTGTGGGTATTGACTCGTCTTCGAATACATTCGCTGTCTGTTTTTTTGACAATCATCTTGGTGGTATTAGATATCTTGAAAGACATTTGGATATCCCCAGGAGTTCAGAAGACAGGAATAAAGAATTTCACTGGCAAAAACTTAACCGGGAAAATAGGCAGAAGATGCATGATAACCTAGAACGTGTACTGAATATTTCCTGTAGAGGCGTTTTAGCGATAAATACCAATCTCATTAACTCGGGTAACCGTTTAACGCATAATCAAATGGCTGGTTTGATCGATGGCTGCTTTTCTGGATACGATAATGACCCTACGCAAAATCAGCAGATGAGGCAGGTTTTCCGTGAACGCTTCTTCGGTTATGGTGATGGTATACCTACTCACTGTGACCCGGATTTCCAGAAGCTTGATCCCAGCGATATTGTGAGGATTCTCGTAAGGCAGCTCTCATACAAATATGGATCTACAAGGGAGTGCACACCCGCTTATGCTACTTTGCAGTCACATGAATCGTTACCTATTCAGTTGGCTGATGTTCTGGTAGGTTGTATTAGTAGAAAAATCATGAACGGGGAGTCTCCTCCTATGCCGCTTGATCATCTGTTTTTTGATACTCGGCGTATTAGCAGGAAGGATAGAAGGAAGGGAAGAGTTGCTAGAGGGTTTTATTGGTTTAGAGGTGATTAGGTGTACGTAGCCTTCGGCGGCACAGGCTTCGCGCCAGGGCGACCCCTTCACGTGCCTCGACTAGTGTACTTTGGTACCTAATCAAGTATCTGGATGAATGGCTCCTATATAAGGTAGTGTCTGGAAAAAACTTCCAGATACTCTACAAGAGATTGAGTTTGTTACACGATTGGTTTTTTGTAGAGTGTTATTGGTCTTGTTGTGTGTTCTATTTCTGGGAAACTGGATAGGATGGCTGCCATGTAGACTGTGTTTCTGATTGTGTATTCTTGTTCTTCTATCTCGGTTCTTGTGATTTTTCCGTGTTTCATGATGTGGTTATAGGCGTTTATAGTGCCTTGTAGTGGCACATTTCTTGGGTTTCCCGTTGATGTGGTTATGAAGATTAGTTTACCTTCTACTCCATCAACAGTGAACCTTCTATTCTGGTCTAGTGTGTAAAGGCTTTTACCTGTTAATTCTTTGATGTATGTTTTTACTTCGGTCTGAGATGTCATAGTTTACACTTTTAGTTTTCTTCGTATTAGTTTTTTGTGAACGCAGTCGTTTTATATTTGTTGAGTAATATTTTGAGTCTAGTGCCGTGAGAGCGACGGCGAGATCGATAAACGCCCAGGCTTCATGGACAACCTGATCATCGTCGACGCTGATTTATGGTTTCACTGTCTTGGGGTCACCCATCATTATGACTAGTGGCTCTGCACGATGTTTTAAATCGACTCTCACCCATAGTATGGACAGTGGGTCAGCCAAAGAGCTGAAGGTTGTTGATGTTATGGTCGTACTTGAGGAGCCCATCAAGGGCGTGATTGAACTTAAGAACTATATCGACGGCGAGTGGGTGGAGTCAGAGGCCTCGGAGACGAGGGATGTGGTGAACCCCGCGACCCTGAAGAAGATAGCCAAGGTGCCTGTCGGTCACAGAGAGGACGTTAAGGCGGCCGTGGACGCGGCGAAAGACGCGTTCCCACGCTGGAGGAGAACTACCCCTCTCTCTAGGGCCCGTTACCTTATGACTCTGAAGCAGCTTCTGGAGGAGAACTTTGAGGAGCTCGGCCGCGTAGTGACGATGGAGCACGGAAAGATCATCGACGAGGCCCGGGGCGAGGTGCGCAGAGGCATCGAGAACGTGGAGATGGCGACGGGCATCCCGAGCCTTATGATGGGCTACAACGCTGAGGACATCAGCAGGGGCATCGACGAGGTGCTTATCAAGCAGCCCCTCGGAGTATTCGCGTGTGTAGCGCCGTTCAACTTCCCGTTCATGGTGTCCCTCTGGTTCATGCCCTACGCTGTGGCCACCGGTAACACCTACATCATCAAGCCGAGCCCGTGGACGCCTCTGAGCACGATGAAGCTCACCGAGCTCATCGACGAGGCCGGGTTCCCCCCGGGCGTGATCAATCTCGTCAACGGCGAGGTCGAGCCAGTCTCGGAGATCCTGGAGAACCCCGGCGTGAAGGGCGTCAGCTTCGTGGGCTCCACCAAGATAGGGAGGGACGTCATATACAGGAACGCAACGTCCCACGGCAAGAGGGTTCAGGCCCAGTGCGGCGCCAAGAACTTTCTCGTCGTGACCCCAGACGCCGACGTCGAGCTCACAGTCTCCTCGCTGATGTCCAGCTTCTTCGGCAACACGGGGCAGAGATGCCTCGCTGGCGCCAACCTCGTGTTCGTGGGAGACGACCAGGGATTCATGGAAAAGACTCTGGGGGTCATAAAGGAGAGGGCGGGCGCCATAAAGATGGGCTACGGCCTCGAGGAGGGCGTCCAGATGGGACCCCTCCAAGCGGAGCACAGGAAGAAGAGGGTGCTGGGCTATATCGAGTCCGGCCTCAAGGAAGGCGCCACGCTCACCATGGACGGCAGAGAGTTCAACTGCGACCCGTACCCGGAGACATGCTTCCTCGCCCCATCCATCTTCGAGGGCGTCAACCTGGACATGACCATCGCCCGGGAGGAAATCTTCGGCCCCGTGATGAGCGTACTCACCGCGGAGGACCTTGACGAGGCCATCGGGATGGTGAACAGCAGCAGCTACGGCAACGCCGCCAGCATTTTCACCACCAAAGGGGGAACGGCCCGCAGGTTCCAGTACGACGTGGAGTGCGGCAACATCGGCGTCAACATCGGCACCGCCGCCCCCATGGCGTTCTTCCCGTTCAGCGGCATGAAGGACAGCTTCTTCGGAGACCTCCACGGCCAGGGCAAGGACGCCGTCGACTTCTTCACCGAGAACAAGGTCGTCATCCAGCGGTGGCCCTAGTGCTCAGGACCACCAGCCAGATCATAGGCCACCACGCAGAGCTTGAGAAGAAGTCAGCCGAGGGATATGGGGCGCTGGCTGAGAGGCACCCCGAGCACCAAGACGCATTCAACCGGCTCGGCGACGAGAACCATAGACACAGGGCGCGAGTCGAGAGAGCCTACAGGCTCGGGGTGACGGACGCCTTCGAGGTGGGTTTCACGCCGAATCCGCTAGACCCTGGAGACTATGCACTAGAAGAGTTCACCGGAGAGTCCCTCTCGGAAGACTTGGACACGGCGCTCAGAAACGAGGAGACGGTGATAAGGTTCTGCCTAGACGCGGCGAAGACCTCCGGCAAGCTATTGCCCGATCTGCCCGACACTTTCGATCAACTTGTCAGAAGGAAGAGGAAGAGGGTGGAGCTCCTCAGGAGCCTCACTTAACCTCCCTGTCGGCCACCCTTAGGGCCTCGTCCAGGGCCGCTACCCCTTTGTCTATGTCCTCCTCGCCGACGATCAGCGGAGGAGCCACCAGCAGTATGTTGATGATGTTGACCACGTAGACCCCCAGCTCCATGCACGCCCCGCTTATCCGTTTCAGCATGTTTGGGTCGAACTTCTGCTTCCTCGTCACGAAGGGTTCCTTGGTCTCACGGTCCTTGACGAGCTCCACGCCCCAGAACAGGCCCTTGCCCCTTACGTCGCCCACGGACTTGTGGTCCTCCTTGAGCTCCTCCAGCCGCTTACTGAGGACCTTGCCCATCTTGGCGGCGTTCTCAACTAGGTTGTACTTGCTGTACTGTTCTATCGCCGCTAGGGCGGTGGCGCATACCAGGGGGTGCATCGCGTAGGTCTGGCCATGTACGAACAGGTTCTCGGGCTTGTCGAAGTAGTCCGCGATCTTCCTCGTGGTGATGGTCGCCCCCATGGGTATGTAGGCGCCCGTGATCCCCTTCGCCATGGTCATGATGTCCGGTACTACGTTCCAGTGCTCCATGCAGAACATCTTGCCCGTCCGGCCGAACCCCGCCATGATTTCGTCGTCGATGAGCAGCACCTCATGTTCGTCGCGTATCTCCCTGACCCGTGGCATGTACTCATCAGGCGGTACCAGTATGCCGTTGCTGCCGACGATGGGCTCCACGACCACCCCCGCAACGGTCTTGGGTCCCTCCATCCTGATGATCTCGTCGATGTACTCGGCGCAGGTTATCCCGCAGCCCGGGTACTCCTTGCCGAAGGGGCACCGGTAGCAGTAACAGTCTGGGGCCCTGACGACGCCCGGCATCCCGACGGCGTACTGGGTGCGGGGATCACCAGTCAACGCTATCGCGCCCGAGGAGGCGCCGTGGTACGACCTGTACCTGGATACCAGCTTAGATTTCCGGGTGTATAGCCTCGCGATCTTGATTGCCGCCTCGTTTGCCTCGGCCCCACCTATGGTCAGGAAGCTCTTGGACAGGTCCCCCGGCGTTATCTCGGCGAGCTTCTTGCCGAGCTCGGCTGCCGGCACCGTGGCGAATCCGGGAGCCGCGTAGCAGAGCTTCTTAGCCTGCTCATACATGGCTTGTTTCACCTCTTCGGCGCTGTGGCCTAGGTTGCTGCACATGAGCTGGCTGCTGAAGTCTAGGACCCGTTTGCCGTCGAGGTCGGTGAAGTGGGCTCCTTCCGCCGTGTCGACGACCATGGGGTTCCAGGTGTGCTCGTATCTCCAGGTTCCGTAGACGTACTTCTTCTCCATCTCACGGTAGTAATCGGAATTAGACATGGTTCATGGACGGTTGCTCAGAATATAATATTTAGCAAAGGTATCCCCATAGGATATCTGTTGGTGATAGTATGCAAGCTGATCTTGTCCTAGTAAACGGGAAGGTAGTGACCATGGACCCGGCTGAGTCCATCGCGGAGGCCGTGGCGGTAAAGTACAACCGGATAGAGAAGGTGGGCACCACCGCCGAGGTCCTAGAACTCAAGGGCGACGACACAGAGGTCATCGACCTAGGTGGGAGAACCGTGGTCCCGGGTTTCATCGACAGCCACTGCCACATGATATCGACGGGGGCCAGGAGGATGCTCAACGTGGACCTGAGCGAGGAGGCCGGGGTCCACTCGATAAGCGACCTCGTCGAGAGGCTGAAGGAGAGGGCCGAGGAGACCCCGAAGGGCCGGTGGGTCACCGGGTACCAGGAGGACGACTCTAAGCTCGCGGAGAAGCGGCACCCGACCCGCTGGGAGCTGGACGAGGCCAGCACCGAGCACCCCATACTCATCTCCACGGTGGGCGGCCACTTCTACATGGCGAACAGCAAGGCCTTCGAGGACGCAGGCGTATCCAAGGACACCCCGGACCCGGTGGGAGGCAAGTTCGACAGGGACTCCGAGACTGGTGAGGTCACCGGGGGCATCCACGAGAAGGCCCGGGACCTGGTCTGCCCGGAGCCCATACTCCCCACCCGTAGGCAGTCCCTCGACGGCGCCAAGATTATACTCACCGAGTGCGCCGAGCACGGCATCACCTGCGTCTACGATACCGTAAGTAAACCTGAGTTGAGAGCCGCCCTTGATCTGAAGAACGGCGAGGGGCTCCCCGTCCGCGTGAGGATGGACGTCGTCATAGACCTCTTCCCTGAGCTCGAGAAGCTGGGCATCTACAGGGGCCTCGGCGACGACTGGCTCAGGGTCTGCGGCCTCAAGTTCTTCTTCGACGGCGCCATCTCGGCGCGCACAGCCGCCGTCACCGAGGAGTACCTCAACAAGCCGGGGTTCTACGGCGTCATGGCGACGACACGGGAGATAGCCACCAAGACCATCATGGACGCGTACGCAGAGGGCTACAGGATCAGTTCCCACGCCAACGGCGACGCCGCCATCGCTATGTACCTCGACATCATGGAGGAGGCCCAGGAGAAGTACCCACGCGACGACCCTAGGAACAGGGACATCCACTGCACCGTGATAACTCCAGAGCTGGTCCGGAGGATCAAGAAGCTCGGCATACTGCCCACCATCTTCGGGCCCTACCCATACTACCACGGCGACAAGCTGCTGCCGGCCTTCGGGAAGGAGCGGCTTGAACGCATGTTCGCGGCCCGAAGCTTCCTCGACGCCGGCGTGAAAATTGCAGC
>DAOVEE010000076.1 GCA_030669135.1 Candidatus Bathyarchaeota archaeon
AGGGTCGGGTTCGCGGAGACGCTTGACTCCCTCGGGTTCAGGGACGGATGCATATCCGAGGTGGTGCTGGTCACCGTCAACCCGGACGGCTCCTCCAACGCGGCGCCCATGGGAGCCAAGAGGGTGGGTGGAGACGTCTTCGAGGTGAAGCCCTTCAAGACCAGCGCCACCTACCGGAACCTTCTGAGCGACCCGAGGTCGACGATGAACGTCACAAGCGACCCCATGGTGTTCCTGGCGACGGCGTTCAAGGACCAGGTATCCACGCAGCCCGCCATGGATGGCCTCAGCCTCAAGGGATGCGACGCGTGCATCACACTCGAGAGGATCGAGGGCGTAGAGGTCTCCGCTGACAGGTATCTTTTCAGGAACAAGGCGAAGGAGGTGGCAGTGCACGCCTCCCATCCCAGGGTATTCAGCAGAGGCGTAGCGGAGGCCGTGGAGGCGGTGATCCACGCGACCAAGGTGAAGGCCTTCCGGAAGCAGGGGCGGCACGTAGACGCGCATGCGCTGGAGGAGAAAGCAAGGGAATGTATAGGCGTCGTCAGGAGGGTCTCGGCTGGTGGCTCCCCTGAGGCGGAGACAGTGGACAGGCTCGAGCGCATGCTGGAGAGATGGAGGTCTGAGGCATAGAGGTCACCGTCAGGGCGCCCAGCAGGCTCCACTTCGGCATCATAGACATGAGAGGGGACCTAGGCAGGATGCACGGCAGCGTCGGAGTCGCCACGGAGGAGCCCACCCTCATACTCAGGGCCAGCGAGTCTGACATCGTCTCGTTCGAAGGCTACAGGATGAAACGCCTCGAGGACTACACCAAGAAGGTCTTCGAGATACTCGGGGTGGAAGGCGGGGCCAACATCAGGCTGGAGACAGACATCCCCGAGCACTACGGGTTCGGGTCGGGCACCCAGCTCGCCCTCAGCGTCGGCGCCGCCGTGTCGCGGCTCTACGGCATAGACATCGACATGATTGAGCTCGCTCGGCGGCTCGGTAGGTCAAGGCGCTCCGGCGTTGGCACCCACTCCTTCATGAAGGGGGGTTTCATCGTGGACGGCGGCCGCCCCGTCGACGACCCTGACATGGTGCCGCCGCTGGTATTCCGGGCCGACGTCCCCGAGGAGTGGCGGTTCGTCATCGGCCTACCAAAGATCAAGGACCGGGTCAGCGGCAGCAAGGAGAACATAGCATTCAAGAGGCTGAAGCCTCCGCCCCGGAGCCTCGTGGCCGAGGTCTCCCACGTGGTGCTGCTCCAGATGATCCCCGCCGTCATCGAGGGAGACATAGCCGCGTTCGGCGGCTCCATGACGGCCATGGACAGCATGTTCGGCGACTACTGGGTCGAGGTCCAGGGCGGCAGGTACGGCCACCCCAGGATAGAGGAGGGGGTGAACCACCTCCTCGCCGAGGGCGCCTACGGGGCCGGGCAGAGCAGCTGGGGCCCCGCCTACTACGGCCTCGCTGAGAGCGAGAGCCACGCCGAGGAGCTCACGGAGAGCCTGCAGGCCATGCTGGACGAGACCGGCGGAGGCGACGCTTTCTACTCGCGCCCAGACAACAGGGGCGCCGTGATAAAAGTATCCGGTGGATGAGTTGAGGGTCCTCATAGTCACGGGTACCCTCGCCGAAGCCGAGGTCCGGAGACACATAGAGGGCCTGAGCCACAGCGTCGACGTCTACACTCTACCGGTCACCGTCGCGGCCTTCATCACTCCCGGCTACGCCGCCAAACAGCTCGGCGACGTAGACCTGAGCGGCTACGACATGATCCTGTTGCCAGGGTCGGTGAACGGCGACGTGTCTCCCGTGGAGGAGGCCACCGGCGTACCTACCTACAAGGGGCCTATCCACGCAGCCGACCTCCCCCTCGTGATCAGGGACGACGTGGAGCTCTCCAGGACGGCGCCGGCCAACGAGCAGGTGGCCGACGTCATCCGGTCCAAGGCGCTGAAGGAGATAGAGGCGGTGGACCGGGACTGGCGAAGGGTCCTCGAGGAGAGGGGCGGCATAGTGCTAGGCAGAGGAGAATGGAAGGTGCCGGTGGGTCCCGGCTTCCCAATGAGGGTTGTCGCGGAGATAGTGAACGCGCCCCTCATGGATCTGGGCGACGTGACGAGGAGAGCCGCCTACTACGAGGCCCAGGGAGCGGACCTCATAGACATCGGTATGCTGGCCCGCGACCCGAGGCCGGAGTCCATCCAAGGCATCGTGGACGCCGTCAGGGAGGCTACGGAGATGCCCATCAGCATAGACTCCTTGGAGCCCACGGAGATCGAGGCCGCCGTGGACGCTGGCGTCGACCTGGTGCTCAGCCTCGATGCGGGAAACATCGAGGAGGTCGCCCACGCGCTGGGCGACGTGGCGGCCGTGGTTTTGCCCACCAACATGAGGGAGGGCGTGCTGCCGAGGGACGCCCGTGAACGAGTCGAGATGATGCACAGGAACATGGCCCTCGCCAGGGCGTATGGGGTCAGGGACGTCGTCGCGGACTTGGTGGTCGAGCCCCTTCTGAGGCCAGGGCTGGTGGAGGCCCTGAAGGCGTTCCAGCTCTTCCACGTGGAGGAGCCGGGGACGCCCATACTCTTCGGGATAGGCAACGTCACAGAGCTCATAGACGCGGACTCCACGGGGGTCCACGCCGCCGTAGCCGCGCTGGCCGCGGAGGTGGGCGCCGACATGCTTCACGTCCCCGAGCACAGCGTGAAGAACAGGGGCGGCGTCAGGGAGGCCGTGGAGGCGTCCAGGATGATGTTCATCGCCGAGAGGCGCGGCACGCTCCCCAAGGACCTGGGCGTGGACCTGTTGGTGCTCAAGGAGAAGCGGTGGGTCGAGGAGCCTTACACAGAGCATCCAGAGGCCGAGACACTCCAGGGCTACCCGGAGCCCGGGTTCAGTCCCGACCGGAAGGGCTGGTTCAAGATAGCCGTCGACAGGGAGTTGGGCGAGATAGCGGCCATCCACTACCCGCCTGGTGAGGAGGAGCCCGACATCGTAGTCAGGGGAAGGGACAGCCAGATGATCTACCAGACCATCATAAGGGAGGGCCTCGTCTCGAAGCTGGACCACGCCGCATACCTTGGGAAGGAGCTTGAGAAGGCCCACATCGCCCTCGTGCTCGGCAGGTCCTATGTTCAGGACCGGGCCCTCTTCGGGGGCCTCAGCTCTCTCTGACCCTGATTATCGCCACAGGGTGGTGTGGCGCCGTGTCCATCATCTTCCAGGTGACTCCCGTCAGGCCGGTTCCCATGCTCTCCGCCATGCCCCAGACGGTTCTTCCCGCGCCTCGGCCGCTGTGCCGGTGGTAGAGGCTTGCGAACCAGAGCGCCCTGTCCGGGTTCAGGCAGCCACCAGCGACTGCTACGGGGGTCTGCCTGGCTCTCAGGCCGAGGGCTCGGCCTATGACGAAGGAGAGGAAGCCACCGAGGTGCATGAGACCTGGGGTGGCTACTCTCCGCGGGGCCATGTGTAGGTTCCGCCAGGTGTACGTGGTGTCGCCGTCCACGATCATGACGGTCACGTCCATCCCTGTCTCCTTCTTTACGCGTTGAAGGATTTCCTCCGCCGCCTTCACGGGCTCCCGCAGCGGCAGGCATACATAGCTGTACGGCAGGTTGCTGGCGTCTATCCCTCCCTCCGAGTAGTGCCTCAGGCTCTGCGTTAGGCCGGCGTACCAGATGGTCGTCTGCTTGTGGGTGGCCCCCTCCCTCCTCGGGTAGTTCCTCAGGTTCTCCATGGTCTTGTCTTTAAGCTTCGTCAGTCTCCCCAGCGGGCCTCCCCAGAATCTTCTCGTCCATGTTTCCGCGAGGAACCGGGCCACATGGCCGGGCCGGACGCCTGCCTCGTCCACTAGGTTCCCTTGGGCCGTGGAGACAGCTTTCTCGCTGACCGCTAGAATGTCGCCGTCTTTAATGTGGGGTCTTGCCGCTTCCACGATCTCTTGGCCGTAGTCTGTTCCCGGGCGCCAGTAACTGGTTCTGATGGGTTTTATCCGGATCTTCATCTCCGGTCATGCTACGGCTTGTATCTATCCACGAGATAGTCTTTGAGCTCAGCTACGGCGCGTACTGCCGGGGCGTCGTGGTCGTAGTCCAGGGTTGGGATTCCCTTCATGTCTGCCTCTCCGACGATGTCGTCGTATGGTACGTAGGCGACCACCGGCACGCCCATGGCGTCCATGTTCTCATCTATGAACCTTCTCTCGGTTTCATTGCCCACCTTGTTTCCGACGGCGTGCACCTCCTTGATCTCTATCTCCTCGGCGAGCCTCAGTATCCTCCGCATCGTATCCATGGACTTCATCCTAGGCTCCACGACCACGACCATGGCGTCCATCCTTCTCGCCGTGCCTCTGCCTAGGTGCTCTAGGCCGGCCACCATGTCCATGACCAGCACGTCGCCCCTCTGTATGAGGAGGTGCTGCACCAGCACCCTGAGCAGCGCGTTGGCCCCGCACATGCAGCCGGTGCCGCCGCCCCTCACGGTGCCCATGACCAGAAGCTTGACTCCCCCTGAGGCGTTGACTCCGAACCTGTCCACGATGTCGTTGACGGTGGGCGTCATGTTGAATATGGGGACGTACGCCTCATCAGAGGAGACCCCCGTCTTCTCCCTGATGAGGGCCTCGTTCTCCGTGAGCGGCACTATTCTGTCGGCTACGTCGCTGGGGACCCCGAGGGAGTAAGCGAGGTTGAAGTTTGGGTCCGCGTCCACCGCCAGCACGTTGTAT
This sequence comes from Candidatus Bathyarchaeota archaeon, assembly GCA_030669135.1. Classification (GTDB taxonomy): domain Archaea; phylum Thermoproteota; class Bathyarchaeia; order TCS64; family TCS64; genus RBG-16-57-9. Next base: position 4,724 of record DAOVEE010000076.1, read on the forward strand.
CCATCCGATGCGAGGAGCCTGCTCAGGGTGCTCGCTATGAACGTCTTCCCGACGCCGCCCTTCCCGGCTACGGCTATCTTCACGGCTTCCACCTACCTCGGGTACCCCACCTTCATGGCTATGGTCTTCACGGACTGGTAGGTGGGGGAGTCGTCGGGGAGCTTCAGGAGGGACTTGCCTTCCAGGTTGTACTCCGTTATCCTCGGGTCTGCGGCTATCCTGCCCAAGTACTCGAAGGGCTGTTTGCGGGCCTCATCATCGAGGCTCTCGGGGAACCTGTAGCCGCCGACGAGGTAGTAGTTCTCGAACTCTATGTCAACCTCCTGCATTATCCTGTGGCTCCGCTTGGCGTTGTCGAAGCTCTTCTTCGACGGGTCCAGTATGTTGAAGACGTCGCCTACCTTCTTAGTTATCCGCCTGTTAAGGTGCTCCACGCCGGCCGGAGAGTCCACTATGACGTGCTTATAGTTTTTAGACCACCTCTCCATGATCAGACCGAGGCTCCTGTCGGGGAGGCAGTAGCACCCCGCGATCCATTTGGTGCCGACGCCGAGGAAATCAAAGAAGCCTCTACCCTCGTACAGACTCTCTTGGAAGAGGAACGGCTCGATCTTGTCGGTCGGCGTCATCCCGATCATCCGCGTCATGCGGCGCTCCTCAAGTATATCGGATAGTACGTCGGCTATCGACTTCTTCCTCTCGGCCGCGAGGTCTATTCCCAGCATCTCCGCGAGGCTCTCGTCGGGGTCGGAGTCCACGAGGAGCAGGGGCTCGACCCCAGACTCCCCGAGGAAACGTGAGAAGAGGGTCGTGAACGTGCTCTTCCCTGTCCCGCCACGCCCAGTTATGACGATTGTGTCACCCATATGTTCCACCAATATTATGCCCGTAAGCTAAGTTTAGGTACGGGCGTCGCTCTGTGATACATGGAAGTGGCGGCTTTAAAACTAACCACCGCTGAGGGTGGGGAAGTACTGCTTGGCTCCCGGCAGGTACAGCGCCATGCTGTACTCGTCGATGAACTCGATGTCCACGAGCAGGTCCACGTACACCATCTTCTGCGCCACCTCCCTGGCCTCCCGCCGCTTCTCCATGGACATCAGCGTGGCGTAGGCCCCTGAGAGGCTGCCGTTTCCTATGGGGTGGACTGTGCCGTTGGGGAACTCCGGGAAGATGCCTAGGCGGGTGGCGTTCTCCAGGTTCGTGAAGGTGCCGAAGGCGCCTGCGAGGTAGATGTTCTTCACGTCCTCGATGCCGATCCTGAGCTTCTTCATCAGCACGGTTATGCCGCCGCACGCCGCAGCCTTGCTGTCAATGACGTAGTCTAGGTCGGCCTGGGTGAGCACTATGTCTTTCCCGATGCCGGTCTCCTCCGCCGGCACCACCAAGTACTCCAGGCCCCACTTCCCCTCTCGGACCATGGGGGAGCCCGGCACCAGCTTGCCCGAGAAGTCTAGGACGCCCACCCTGAAGATCTCGGCGACCAGATCTATGAGCCCTGAGCCGCAGATGCCCTTAGGCTTCGCGTCTCCGATGACCGTTACCTCGGCTTTCTTGGTTTCGTCGTCGATCTTGATGTGGTCGATGCCTCCGAGGGCGGCCCGCATCCCGTGCCTGACGCCCTCCCCCTCGAAGGCTGGGCCTGACGCGCATGACGCCGAGAAGAGCCAGCTGCTGTTCCCGAAGACTACCTCGCCGTTGGTGCCCAGGTCCACCATGAGGCTCATGTCCTCAGATTTGTGCATGTCGCCGGCGAGGACATCGCCTATGGCGTCGCCGCCGAGGAACCTGGACACGTTGGGGACGCAGTACGCGTACGCCTCGGGGTTCACGGCCAGCCCCACGTCCCTTGCCTTGACGATTATGGGGTCCCTCGATACTTCGATGTTTGCCATCTCCAGGTAGTAGGACTCGAGGCCGGCGAAGAGGTGGTTCATGACGGTGTTGCCGCCCACCGATACGTCCGAGATCTTGGCGGCTTCCACCCCCGTCTCCTCGCTGAGCCGAGCAATTAGGTCGTTTATCGTATCTACGACTATCTCTTGGAGCTTCTTGAGGCCCTCCTGGGTCTTGGTGAGGGCTATGCGTGTTATCAGGTCCTCGCCGTAGGTGATCTGCCTGTTCATGTCTGAGGCGGTGCCCAGTATGTCGCCGGTGGTGAGGTCCACGAGTATGGCGACCACCGTAGTCGTACCTATGTCGACGGCCAGCCCGTAGTCGGCGTCCCGCGTGTCCCCGGGCTCGGCGTTGATTATCTCGGGGAACCCGGTGGTCCGGGACACAGTTACCGTGACCTCGCCTTCTCCTCTTAGGCGGTCTAGCTTCTCGTGTATGTCGTCGTTTATCCGGGGCGAGGGGCCGTCGTATTCCTTGAGGCGGACGCCGCGCCTCTGAAGAAGCAGCGAGCTTCTATGCAGTCTGGTGGGCTCGGCCAGGTATTTCCTCGACGCAGGGTTCAGCTCATGGAGGTCGAGCTTGCTGCTTAGTAGTATCTTGGGGTTGTCTATCCTGCTCTCGGTGGGTATGGTGAACACGCAGTCTTCTACGAGTTCCACCATGCAGACCAGGTGGTAGCCCTGCTCCAGTTCCTCGTGGCTGAGGAACTTGTCCGGCATCGTGGACTTCTTCCTGACCTTCCCCTCTTCGAGGATGACCTTGCACTTGCCGCAGAGCCCCTTTCCGCCGCAGAGCGCCTCTATCCTGACGCCTTCCTCGCGCATACGGTCTAGTAGGTTGTCACCTTTCTCGGCCATAAGTTCCCTGTTTATTGGGTTGAATAGTACCCGTATACTCAAAGTCCTTTCAGATTATGGTGTCGGGCGTCTCTAAAAACGTTTAGTCTATCAAGGGTCTCTGCCGGTGACGGCGCGTGAAATAAAAGGGGATATGATCCCGCTACAGGTTATAATGGAAAAAAATTTAGTTATTGGTCTGTACCGAGCCGTCCTGCTGCACCCAGAGGCTGGTCGCCGCGTCGCCGTGCTCCACGGTGACCATGAACGCCGCCGAGGGGTTCAGGTTGTGGCTGACGGCTACGCTGAGGCTGCCCGACGTGTATGTCTTCGTCGTGGCGCCTATGAGCCCCGGGTTGGGGTTGGTTACGCTCCAGCCGCCGGGGTCTGCTATGTCCAGGTACTCCAGAGCCTTGTCCCTCGCCCACTCGTGGCTCTGTGGGGCCGGGTTATAGAGCTCCGGGGTGACCGCGAAGGCGTAGATGCCGTACAGGACTGCGGCGTTCACCGCTACCAGGAGGAAGGTGATCGCCATTTTCTTTGTTTTCGTCATCTTTGATCGTACTGAGCCTACACGTATCTCGGATATTATACTAAGGATGCGAACACTTGTTCTAAACCCCAGAACAGAGTAAATAGTGGTGGGTGAATAGTATATATCAATAAATTCTTTATAACTAAGAGTATGATCATGCAACGCTGCGAAAAGTTATCCGCTTAAAAAACCCAATACCCTGTGATAGTTATGAGTAAGCTCATCATCACCGCCGCGGTGACTGGGGGGGAGCCTGTTAGCAGGGAGATGACGCCCCACGTGCCGACGACGGCGGAGGAGATCACAGAGGAGACGGTCCGGTGCTGGGAGGCCGGCGCAAGCATAGTGCATCTTCATGCCAAGGAGCCAGGCACCGGGAAGCCGGCGCCCGACCCCAAC
>DAOVEE010000137.1 GCA_030669135.1 Candidatus Bathyarchaeota archaeon
GCCCCTGCTGTTCGTGTAGTAGAAGCCGCGGTACTCCCCGAGGAGGGCGGGGATGAGGGAGACCGCCCTGACGGACTCGGCGCCAGAGAGACTCTTGTTGAGGCCGATCCCTATCATGAACACGGGGTCGCCGTACTTGACGAGGGCGTCGCCTAGTGCCTCGACGCCTTCCCACGACACCCCGGTGACCGCCTCGACCCGCTCCGGAGTCCACCTCAAGGCCTCCTCCATGTACTCTTCGTAGCCGGCGCAGTGTTCCTCGACGAAACCGGTGTCCACGTGGCCGTTGGTGATTAGGTGCCGCGCCAGCCCATAGCAAAGGGCGACGTCGGTCCCCGGCCTAGGGTAGAGCCAGAGGTCTGCCATGGACGTGGACTCGGATTGACGAGGGTCCACGACGACTATGGCGGCGTCATTCTCCCTCTTGGCTTTAAGCGCCATGGCCCACATATGGGGGGAGCTATGCTTGGCGTTGAAACCCCAGAAGACGATGATCTTCCTGCCCAAGAGCGCCTCAGGCTCCACGCCGTAGCTGAGGCCGTAATGGAGCCTCAGAGCGGCGTGGCCCGAGGCGGCGCAGACGGCCTCGTCGGTGCGTGTGGCGCCCAACGCGTTCCATAGCCGCCTGCTGAAGCCGCTTGACAGGAGCCCTGTGTTGCCGTAGTAGTCGAGGAGCAGCACCGAATCGGGGCCGTGCGTATCAAGGGTCTCCCTGAGCTGTTCAGCTACGAGGCTCAACGCGTCGTCCCATGTGGTCAACTCAAACCTCTGCCCTTCCTTTGTCTTCTTGATGTAGGGGTTCAGCACTCGGTCCATGCTGTAATTCCTCTGGGGGTCGCCGAGGGCCCGGGGGCACGTGATGCCGGCTGTGACGGGGTTCTCGCTGCTCGCCCTCACGGAGACTATTACGTCGTCATTGACCTCGACGTCGAGGAAGCAGGCGTCAGGGCAGTCCCGCGTGCACATGGTCTTTATGAGGGTCAGCGTGGGGCCTCCATACCTAGTGACCCCGTCGGTGAAATAAAATATCGATGAACACCCCGTTGCATCTTTAAATAAATTTTCAATCCCCGTTAACCCAAAGATATATTAAGCGCGTAAAGGAGAAGGGTCTCTAAAATGGTGTAAGGAATGAGTTTCCGTTCAAAGTTTGAAGACGCGGAAAAAGCCTTCACCTTCAACGACGTTCTTCTTCTCCCTGGATGGACCACCGTCGAGCCTAATCAGGCCGACGTGAAGACCAGGGTCACCCGGAACATAGAGCTCAACATCCCCCTCGTGGCTTCACCGATGGACACAGTCACCGAGGCCGAGATGGCCATAGCACTCGCCAGGGAGGGAGCCATAGGTGTTCTGCACAGGAACTGCAGCGCAAAGGAGGAGGTCGCCATGGCGCGCAGCGTCAAACGCGCCGAGGCACTCATCATCAGAGATGTCATCACCGTCAACCCGGACAGCACGGTGGAGGAGCTGCGGAGGCTCATGAAGGAGCACAACATAAAGGGGTTCCCTGTCGTGGAGAACGAGGACAGGCTTGTGGGCATAGTCACCTGGAGGGACGTCCGCCTAGCGGAGAGCAGTCTCAAGGTCAAGGACGTGATGACGGAGAGCGTCGTCACGGGCTCGGAGGAAACGAGCCTGGAGGAGGCCATGAAGATCCTCCACGAGCACAGGATCGAGAAGCTGCCCATAATCGACGAGGACAGGAGGGTGAAGGGACTCATCACGATGAAGGACATCACCCTCAAGGGGACGTACCAGGACGCCGTTCGGGACGAGGAGGGCCGGCTGATCTGCGCCGCAGCGATCAGCCCCTTCGACCTGCCCCGGGCGAAGGCTCTGGACAGGTACGTGGACATACTGGTGCTGGACGTGTCCCACTTCCACAACAGTAACTGTTTCGTCGGGGCTAAGGAGATACTCAAGGAGGTGGAGGCGGACGTCATCGTAGGCAACATAGGCACCTACGAGGCGGCCGAGGACGTGATCACGAAGCTGGACGGCGTCGCCGGGCTCAGGGTGGGCATCGGCAGCGGAAGCATCTGCAGCACCAGCGTCGTCACACGCGCGGGCGCCCCCACGCTCTACGCGACCAGCAGGGTTGCCGATGCCGTGAAGAAGTACGGTGCAGACATCCCGATAATCGCGGACGGCGGCATGAGGAACCCCGGCGACGTCGCGGTCGCCATGGCCGTCGGCGCCTCGTGCGCCATGATGGGGAACGTCTTCGCGGGCTGCAGAGAGAGCCCTGGCAGGCTCGTGTCCATGGAGGGACGCTACTACAAGGAGTACTACGGCATGGGCAGCGAGAGGGCACGCAAGAAGCGGTACGCACAGGACCGGTACAGCCAGCCCTCAAAGTCCATAAGCGAAGGCGTAGAGGGATGGGTGCCCTACAGAGGCCCCGTGAAGGACATCCTAGGCGAGTTCACGGGCGGCCTCAAGGCGGCCATGGGGTACGTAGGCGCGAATACTATCCCAGAGATATGGGAGAAGGCCAGGCTCGCCCTCATAACGGAGCGGGGAGCCCAGGAGGCGGCGCCCCACGACATAATGCGCCCCGGCCCCGGCAGAAGCCTATAACCACTTTTTCTTAGTTAGTTTTACATTCGCAGCCGCCGAGTAACTATTCAGGTATCGGTTTTGAACAGATCATGGCTTGGATGGGCGACGATTGAGCCCGACTCGGATGTCTATGCCGGGAGCATGGTGACGTGGACCCTTGTCTACCACGTAGGCAAGTACGGGATAGACGACGGCGGCAGCATAAGGGTGGCGCGCAGAAGCGTAAGCGACGAGGAGAACCCTCAGCTCAGCGACCCCGGGAAGTCCGGGTACACCACCGTAACAACGGACAGGGACGTTAGGCTTGAGTGTTTCTTCAGCAGTCGCGGCCACATACGACCCTTCAGAGGAGCCCTCCAGGTGGACGTACGGGACGGAAGCCTCTACGAGGGAGACACGGTCACGATCGTCTACGGGGACAGGGGCCGCGGCGGCCCCGGGCTCAGGGCCCAGACCTTCAGGGAGCAGGAGCACATGTTCAAGGTGCTTGTCGACCCCTTCGGCACCGGCAGGTTCGAGGAGATCGAGGAGTCGCCTCACGTGAGCATCATAGGTGGTCCTGCGGAGACATTAGAGGTTGCGGCTCCCTCGGGGGCGGGCTCGGGAACACCCTTCGACGTTGTGGTCAGGGCCCTCGACAGCTTCGGCAACAGGAGCGACGGTTACATGGGAACCGTGAGCTTCAAGGGACTGGACGTGGAGCCTTACACGTTCAACGAGGAGGATAGAGGGGCACACCGGTTCAGTGTGACCCTCGGCGGCGATGGGCTGCAGACCCTGAAGATATTTGGCAGCTGCGGCCACACGGCGGAGTCTAACCCCATCATGATCCTGAAGCAGGAGTCGAAGTACAAGCTGTACTGGGGAGACATGCACGGCCAGACCAAGCAGACGGTAGGCACCGGCACGTTGGACGAGTACTTCCAATTCGCACGCGACGTGGCAAACATGGACTTCGGCGGCTGGCAGGGCAACGACTTCCAGATCACCAAGGAGCTCTGGGAGGAAGTGAAGGAGAAGACCAAGAAGTACAGCGAGCCGGGAAGGTTCATACTGTTCCTCGGCTACGAATGGAGCGGCCTCACCCCCGCCGGGGGAGACCACAACATCTACTTCCTAGGCGATGATGGAGACCTCCACCGCAGCGACCACTGGCTCATAGAGGATGCGTCAGACGCGGAAACCGACCGGTACCCAATAAGCAGGCTGTGGGAGGAGTTCAGGGGCAGGAAGGACGTCATGGCCGTGGCCCACATAGGAGGCCGCCGCGCCAACCTAGACTACTGGGACCCCGAGAGAGTGCCTCTCATCGAGGTCCACAGCCACCACGGGACCTTCGAGTGGTTCCTCGAGGAAGCCCTAACCCGTAGACTCAAGGTGGGGTTCATCGCCACGAGCGACGACCACACGTGCAGACCCGGCCTGACACTCACCTCTGAGAACTTCACCACGAAGGGGGGGTACACGGGGGTCTACGCGGAGAGCCTGACGAAGGAGGCGCTCTGGGAGGCCTTCTGGTCGAGGCGGACGTACGGAACCACCGGTGAGAGGATAATAGTCGACTTCAAGGTGGACGAGCATATGATGGGGGAGGAGTACGATGCGGAGGGGGCTCCAGCCATCAGCGTCAAAGTATACGGGACGAAGCCGCTGCACGCCGTGGAGGTCATGAGGGGGACGAAGTCAATATATCGGCACCCCTTCGCCGCCCCGGAGGGAGACGACAGGCTGATAAAGGTCGAGTGGATGGGCGCCCGCGTGAAAAGCAGACCAAAACGGGTGAACTGGGACGGCGGCCTCAGCATCGACAAAGGCAGGATACTGTCTTACAGCGGGTACGCGTTCGACTACATGGACCAGGGAGTACGGCAGGCAACCAACCAGCGGCTGGAGTGGACCAGCACCACCGGCGGAGACCCTGACGGAGTCATAATGAAGCTGGACGCCCCACCCGACGCCGAGGCCACCTTCTACAGCAAGCCCGTCAGCTTCACCTTCCGGCCAGCCGATATAGGGTACGAGCCCATGGTGATCGAAGTCGGACCCGTCAACAGACGAGTTAAGGTACAGGCGATCACCGACAAGCCGCTGCCGAGAGACCTGGAGGTCACCATCGTCGACGAGTGCATCGAGGAGGGCGTGAACCCCTACTGGGTGAAGGTAACCCAGTGCGACGGGTCCATGGCGTGGTGCAGCCCCGTCTACGCCGCGTACAGCCCATAGTTTCCCTCTTTATGCAATTTTGCAGCCGCGCGTAAGGCAAACGCTATAGCCCCAGTGCCTTTGCGTTAACCCATAGGGTGAGCCGATGATAGAGAGGGCTTTGATAAGCGTCTACGACAAGAGCGGCCTGGAGGAGCTGGCGGCGGCGTTAGCCCGCTACGGCGTCGAGATAATCTCCAGCGGAGGCACCGCCAGACGGATCAGGGAGATAGGGTACGACAGGCTGGTGGAGGTGAGCGGCTACACGGGGCACCCCGAGAGCCCCGGGGGTCTGGTCAAGACCCTGCACCCCAAGGTTCACGGCGGCCTCCTCCTCGACAGTGACCGCCCCGACCACCGGAGGTGGATGGAGGAGAACGGCGTCAAGCCCATCGACATGGTGGTCTGCAACCTCTACCCCTTCGAGGAAGTCGTCGCCGGGGGAGCCGACCTCATCAAAGCCGG
>DAOVEE010000086.1 GCA_030669135.1 Candidatus Bathyarchaeota archaeon
CGTAGGAAAATACATTCAGAACTAAGGTCATAACTGGGGGGTTAGTAATAGGTGCGGGGGGAGGGATTCGAACCCTCGGAAGCCTGAGCTACAGGACCTTGAGTCCCGCCCCTTTGGCCACTCGGGAACCCCCCCCACCCCAAAAAACACCCCAAACAAAAAATAAAAAAGTGCGGAGGGAGGGATTCGAACCCTCGGAAGCCTGAGCTACAGGATCTTGAGTCCCGCCCCTTTGGCCACTCGGGAACCCCCGCGCCCAGAAACATACAGCGGCAAGCCGCTTAAAACCGTTCCCCAAAAAAACCATAAACACCCGCACCCCACAACCATACCATGAAGATATCCCTGAGCCTCGGGGGAAGCCTCCTCACAGGAAAAACCACGGAACCATACGTGAAGCTCAGCCCCGACAAGTATCGCAGATACGCTGGGACCCCCAAGGAGCTGCACGGCCAGGGCCACGAGATCATGGTGGTATGCGGCGGAGGCAAGCCCGCCAGACACTTCATAGACGTATCCAAGCGGCTGGGAGGGTCACGGGACATCCAGGACCTCCTGGGGGTGAAGGCGAGCCACGTCAACGCCCTGCTCATGATGTCCGCCCTCGGCGACCACGCCGACCAGACCCGCATCTACCAGAGGGGCTCCGACCTCAGATACGCCCAGAAGGGCAAGATACTGGTGGGCGGCGGGTACAGGCCGGGCAGCAGCACCGACTACCGCGCAGTCATATTCGCGGAGAAGATGGGCGCGGACCTCATCGTAAACGCGACGGACGTCCCCGGCGTCTACGACAGAAACCCGAAGAAGCACGCGGACGCCGTGAAGCTCAAGAAGCTAACCTTCGACCAGCTGGAGAAGATCATCAACGAGACCACAAGACAGGCCCCCGGCGAGTACGGCCTCTTCGACCTGAAGGCAGTCAGGCTGGCGAAGAAGGCCGGGATACCCGTCGTGTTCATCGACGGCAGGGACCCCGAGGAGATCAAGAGAGCCTTCGACGGGACCCACAGCGGAAGCCTGGTGGAAGGCTGAAACGCGGTTACCCGCTACAACAACCCTGGCTGAGACCTCGTATTCAGCCCGATATAAGCAGGTTATGAGAAGCTTCAAATACAGTCCCCCTGTTAGAGAGTCTGCTTAGTGAAACCACATGTCCGGCAACTCGACCCTCGACCGTTTCAGGTTCCAGCGGATGCTGGAGAAACTGCAGAGCCTAGAGGGCCGAGGGACCGAGTTGGTGACGGTTTACGTACCGCCCACGAAGCAGGTCCACGACGTGATGCAGGACCTCAGGAACGAGTACGGCACCGCCGTCAACATCAAATCCAAGCCCACCAGGAAGAACGTGCAGGACGCCCTCACCAAGGTCATGGAGCAGCTGAAGCTGTTCAAGAAGATCCCCGAGAACGGCCTCGCGCTGTTCGCCGGCAACGTAGTGGGCGACACCGAGAGAGACGACGAGATGCAGACATTAGTCCTGATCCCCCCCGAGTCCATAGGGATCTACTACTACAGATGCGAGCACAGGTTCATGCTGGACCCCCTCTTCGAGATCCTGGAGGCGGAGGACACCTACGGCATCCTCGTGATGGACTCCAAAGACGCCACCATAGCCATCCTCAAGGGGCAGCGAGTTGACATCGTGAAGAACATGAGCAGCGGCGTCGCCGGGAAGACCCGCGCCGGCGGCCAGTCCGCTAGACGGTACGAGCGGCTCAGGGAGATGCACCTGAACGAGTACTACCAGAGGGTGGGGAACGTCATGACGGACGTGTTCCTCAACATCGAAAACCTCAAAGGCATCATCGTCGGGGGGCCGGGGCCCACCAAAGAAGACTTCCTGAAAGGCAACTACCTCCACCACGAGATCAAGGACAAGATACTCACCACGGTGGACACAGGCTACACGGGCCACGAGGGCGTGAAGGAAGTCGTGAACAGGTCCCGCGGCTTCCTCGAGAAGGTCCGCTACATGCAGGAGAGGGGGGTCGTGCAAGAGTTCCTTCGCCACATCGGTGAGGACGACGGCCTCGCCACTTACGGCGAGCGGGAGGTGCTGCAGGCCCTCAAGAACGTGAACGTCTACACGCTCCTGGTGAGCGACTCCATCAGGCGTTGGTACGTGACGCTCAAGTGCAGGACATGCGGCTACACGGAGACCGAGATAGTCAACATGGACGAGTGGGAGCAATTCGAGGAGAGAGTCTCTAACATGACGTGCCTCAAATGCGGCTCAGGCCAGTACGATATTGAGGAAAGGAAAGACTTCATAGAGGTCCTGGTCAGGATGGGTGAAGAAGCCCAGGCGAAGATGGAGATCATCTCCACCCACACGGAGGAGGGGGAGATGCTCTACAGGAGCTTCGGAGGCATCGCAGCCGTCACCAAGTACCGAACGTTCTAAGCTTTCCTCTTTTCTAGGAACTCCCCTATTATGGGGTCGACGTGGGACCAGTCACGTCCTTCCTTGAAGTCGTCCCGGTCTTTCTCAGATGTAGGAACGGTGTCGAACTCGCAGTGGTCGTGGCCGAGGATCATGCACATGGTGTGTATCATCTTCTCGCTTGGGTTGGCGGCCATCACCTTCCCCGGGTCGATGAGGCAGTACATGGAACCTATCTCGGGCTCATCGTACTCCAGCATGATCTTACCTAGCTCGCATAGCGGCGGCTTCCCCTCGCGTCTCTCCCAGAACCCGAACTTGGGCAGGCTCTGGTGTCCCTGCCTCGTGCGCTCGGCGACGTACTCGCTGTAAAGCTTGATGGAGTCGAGGACCAGCTGCTTCCCCTCGTCCCAACCGAACCTGTCTATGAGGGTCTTGGCGTAGGATAGGTGCAGGAGGGCGAGCCTATGCGTGGTCACCTTGACCTCGTTCTCGGCCTCAGATAACGGAACCATCTCTTCGGTCATATAAGGTCAGGAAAAGGGTTGAACGAAAAAGTATAAGGCATTTCCTAGAGGTTGACTGTGAACCCGATCTCCGGGTAGTCCTCCAGCTTCGCGTCTCCGCCGTCGCCGGCAACTATCTCCAGCGACTCTATCTTCAGCGTGTCCTTGATGTCGCCCGAGCCCAGCTTCAGAGCCTCCGCGTTTTCCCCGGACGCGTAGAGCTTCACGCTCTTCATGGATGCGTTCAGGCTCACGCCTCTCCTGTTCTTCTCGCGGCGCATGTCACTGATGGCGGCTATGACTATGTCCCCGGCTTTCTCGGCTTCCTCGTCGACCATGGCCTCGTCGTACTCGGGCCACGCCGAGAGTTGAATGCTGGTGTCGGGGTCGTACATGGTCCGCCATATCTCCTCGGTGATGTGGGGGGTTATCGGGGCCATGAGCTTGATCATCCTCTCCACCGTGTAGTGGAGTGTCTGCTGGGCCGCCTTCTTTCCGTCTCCGTCGCCGTAGAGCCTCGTCTTCGCGGCCTCCAGGTAGTGGTCGCAGAAGACGTGCCAGATGAAGTTCCTGGCCGCCTCTGAGGCGTTCATGAAGTCGCAGTCCTCCATGGCCTCTGTCGCGCGCTTCACCGTCCTCTGGAGCTTGGAGACTATCCACCTATCCAGAAGCGTGGGCTCAACCCTGTTAGCCGGGTCGTAGTCCTCCAGCCGCATGCCGGTGAACCTGCAGGCGTTCCAGAGCTTCCTCATGAACCTCCAGCCGTACTCGACGTCCTCCCACCTGAACGGTATGTCTGTACCCGTGCCTCCGCCGGCGGCCGCCCACTGCCTAGGCGCATCCGCGCCGTACTTGGGAAACACCTCCGGCGTGGAGACGTAGTTTCCCAGGCTCTTGCTCATCTTCCGTCCGTCGCCGCCGAGGACCATGCCATTGATGAGGACGCTGTCGTAAGCCGTCTCGTCGAAGAGCGCTAAGTGCCTCACCATGAGGTAGTAGGCCCACGTGCGGATGATGTCCTGGCCGCTGGGGTGCACGCTGGCGGGGAACTGCTTCCGCCAGTTGGGTCTGTCCGGCCAGCCGGCGTGGATGGCGCACGTCAAGCTGCTGTCGAACCAGGTGTCCATTACGTCGGTGTCTGGGGTGAACTCGGTTCCGCCGCACTCGCAGACGTCGTCTATGCTGGTTACCTTGGGGTCCACGGGCAGCTCCTCGGGTTTGGCGAGCCTTATCTTGCCGCAGCTCGTGCAGTACCAGGCGGGCACGGGGGTGGCGAACACGCGCTGTCTGCTAAGCACCCAGTCCCAGTCCAAGCCTGTGGCCCAGTCGATGAGCCTCTGCCTCATCCAGTCGGGGTACCACGTTACACGTTTAGCCGTCTCGACCACCTTGTCCGTGAGGCTGATGGTTCGCATGAACCACTGCCTCGCCGTGACCACCTCTACGGGGGTGTCGCAGCGCCAGCAAAGCCCCACCTCCTGGTCCAGGTCGCGCTCCTCCTTGATGAGCCCGTCCTCCTGCATATCTTTCACCAAGGCCTCCTGGCCCTCCTCGATGGGCATCCCGGCGTACTTGCCTGCTACCTCCAGGAGTGTTCCTTTTCCGTCGATTAGGCGCACGACTGGGAGGTTGAACCGCGCCACGGCCACGACGTCCGCCTTGTCGCCGTAGGTGCATATCATCATGGCGCCCGTACCGAACTCTGGGTCCACCTCATCGTTGGCGATTATTGGGACCTCCTGGCCGAACACAGGCACCTTGGCCTTTCCGCCGATGAGACGCCTGTACCGCTCGTCACCGGGGTGGACGCCGAGGGCTACGCACGCAGGCAGGTACACCGGCCTGGTGGTGGCTATCAGCACCTCACCGTCTTCAGTGAAGAACGGGATGGTGTATATCCTGCCACGCTTGGTCTCGTGCTCCACCTCGGCGTCCGCGATGGCCGTCTCGCAGCGGGGGCACCAGTTTATGGGATGCTCCCCCTTGTAGATCATGTCCTTTTCGTATAACAGGAGGAAGCTGAGCTGAATCTTCCGCAGGTACTCAGGCTCCATGGTCCTATACTCCGTGGTCCAGTCGACGCTGCAGCCCATCCTTATGATGGCTGTCTTCATGACGCCGATGTACTGCTCGATCCACTCCTCACACATCCTTCGGAACACGTCGAGAGGGACGTCGCTCTTCCTGACGCCCTTCGCCTTCTCCACCGCGACCTCGGTGGGCAGCCCGTGACAGTCCCATCCTTGGGGGAACAGGACGTTGTAGCCCCTCATCCGCTTGTACCTGGCCCTCATGTCGAAGTAGGTCCAGTTCAGGAAGTTGCCCATATGGAAGTCACCGCTCGGGTAAGGCGGGGGGGTGTCGATGCTGTAGACCGGCCGTGTGTCGTCGTCCCAGTCGTACCTGTGGGTTCCATCTGTCTCCCACTGCCTCTGCCATTTCTCCTCCATCTGGAGGAAATCCATCTTACGCGGTAACACGTTCATCTCTTCTTCTCCCCTGTCTCCATACTCTGCGGACCAAGCGCCCTTGATAGGCTGAATCTGTCTGCTGCTTTCTTTAAAAGGTTGTCCGCTGCGGTCTGACCTCTAGGCGTGTCCGGGTCTTCAGATGATCCCCGCCGGGGGATCGACAAAACAATACCCCATTTACCTCTCCTCAGACAACGAACCTATCAGGGTGGTCTGATAAAAGCTTTCAGATTTTAGAATCACACGTCCAGCCGTAGAGGCTCGTCTCTCTTCCGGGGTCCCTGGATTACCAGCTGATCACCGAGAGTAGCCTTCATGCAGTCCACCGCGGCTATAACCGGTATCCCCGTTTCCTCCTGCAGGTACCCTGCCTCCGCGGCTGGGTCGGCGTCTAGCATCCTCCACCCGAAGTGGGTGAGGATGGCTGAGGCGGGCCGAGCCTCGCTGAGCAGCCGCAACGCGTCGTCTGTGCAGAGGTGCATCTTTAAGGGGTTACCCCTCGGCCAGATTACGCAGAGTATCAGCAGCCGTTGTCTCTCGTGCTGCTCACCGATACCGTCGAAGTACCCTGTGTCGCACGTGTAGCCGACGGAGCCGACGCCCGGGGCGTTGAATCTGACGCCGGTGGAGGCGGGGTCGGAGTGGACGGCCTTCGTCGCCGTGAACTCGACGTCGTTCACGCGGAACCGGGTCCCAGGCTCCAGCTCGACGATTTCACCCACCAGGCCCTTGTGGTAGTTTGAGACGCATGGACCTAGGTCGCCGACTCCCCGTGTCACGCTCCGCGGCGCCGCGAGCAGCCCCTTCTTGTTTCTTGCGCCGTCTGTCATCGCCTCTATGAAGACCTCGGCGTCCGTGTAGTGGTCGGGGTGGCAGTGGGTTACCACGAGGCCGTCCAGCTTCCGGGGGCTGAGCCCCGCCCAGTTGGAGAATACGAGGGCTCCGGGCCCGGGGTCGATGTGGACCTGCGTATCGCCGTGTACCAGCCTTATGCCGGCGGTGCGCCTCCTCTGGGTGGTCATAACGAACCTGCCGCCGCCCGTTCCTAGGAAGTGCAGCTCCAGGGGCTTCAGGGTTCGCACCTTCTCCTCAGCACCCTCCCCGCGAGGACCCCCGTGTGCTCTCCGTCGCTGATTGCGGCCTCTCCGTTGACGACCACATAGGGGATGCCCTCGGGGTACCGGTGGGGGTCGCTGAACGTCGCCATGTCTGTGACGGTCGCCGGGTCGAAGACTACCATGTCCGCAGCCATACCCACTCTGAGCAGTCCGCGGTCCTGAAGCCCAAGCCGCTGGGCGGGCATGCTTGTCATGCGTCTTATCGCCTCCTCGTAGGTGAAAAACCGTCGCTCCCTAGCGTAGAGCCTGAGGTACCGTGGGAAGGCCCCGTAGCAGCGCGGGTGGGGCTTGCCTTCGCCGAGCCTCCCGTAAGGCGCGTGGCTCCAGCCGTCGCTGCAGGGCATCACAGACGGGTGCTGGACCAGCGTGTCCACGTCCTCCTCGACGCCCCAGAAGGATACATTCATGGCCTCTGCGTTCTCCTCGATGAGGAGGTCGCACAGCGCATCCACGACCGGCACATCGCGTGCCTCGGCTACCTCAGCGACGGTCATTCCCTCATACTTCTTGTTGGCCTCCGACTTCACGAATGTGACCAAGACTTTGGTGAAGTCTCTCCCCTTCCTGTCCCCGGCCTCGGAGTACTCCTTCTCTAGCCTGCGCCTGATCTCCGGATCATTGAGCCTTCCAAGCATCTTCTCCACCCCTCCCTCGTGGGCCCAGTCGGGTATGACCTGGGACAGCAGGCTAGACCCGGCCGTGTAGGGGTATATGTCCGCGGTGACGTCGAGGCCCCGGGCCCTCGCGTCGTCCAGCGCCTTCAGGGTAGTCTCCTCGTGTCTGCCAGACAACTGCCTGTGAGATGCGCATGAGCTGCCCAAGTGTGACACCTGTACGGGTATCTTCGCCTTCAGCCCGAGGTCGATGGTGTCTTTCAGGTTCTCGATGTTACCGCGCATGTGAGTCGAGTACAGGCCGTCTTTCTCTCTGAGGGTCCCGCACA
>DAOVEE010000175.1 GCA_030669135.1 Candidatus Bathyarchaeota archaeon
GAAGTACTGGGGCGGCTCGGCGAGGCCGAAGCCTATGACGGGCTCGGGGCACCACATGTCCTCGAAGAGCTGAGCCACGGTCTCGCCGAACCGGCGGCTCAGGGCGAAGGTCTGGCACGTTGACATGCACTTACCGAAGTCTCTGACCGGCCTTAGGGCCTCCTCCGGCGCCTCGTCGAGGGTTCTCAGCATCCTCACGGCCAGGGGGTGGCTGTTGGGTCTGATCAGGTTCTCTAAACGTTTGCCATACTCGTTGTATACGTTCATAACGACACCGGGTAAAGGTCGGCTTAGGATAAGATAACGTTAATGAACGGGGGTTAAAGGTGCTCCTCCGTCAGCCTCCTGGCCAGATGTTTTGACAGCGCGGCGATGGTGAGCACCGGGGGCTTCCCGAGTGTCTCGGGGAACACGCTGCAGTCGCTGACGAACAGCCCTGATACCTCGGTCTCCTGCTCCCGGTTTACGACGCGCCCCACCCCGGCTGTGCCTCCCGGATGCCCGGCCCGAATGTGGGACCTGAATATGCTCTTCGGATCCGCCCCAGCCGCCTCCAGAAGCACTCTGGACCTCTGATAGCCGCTCTCTATCTTCTCGACATCTACCTGGGGAACAGGTTTCTCGATGCCGCCGTCGGCTCTCACCACGCCGTTCGGCTCGTCCTTGATTTTGGTCATCACACCCACGAGGCGGCCAAGGTTCCTTGACTGGAGTCTCTTGCCCAAGAGTATGCGGTTGGTTAGCATGTCGAGGGGGCCCTCCATGAAGGGGGACAGTATATAGCCCTCTGAATCGTGGAACTCGTCGACGATGGTCGCCATGCCAAGCTCGGGGCCGAACTGGGCTCCCTCCACCACCCCATAGGTGTTGATTAAGGTGTCCGCGAACAGGTGTGTGCCAGCCGCCACCCCGGAGGTCTGAAGGATCACGGGTGTACCGATTCCGCCTGCGGCCAAGACGACAAGATCTGACTCCAACTCTTTGACGCCTTCAGGCGTCTGAACCTTGACGCCTTTTACCTCTCCACCCCTATGGAGTACCTCGAGCACCCTGTGTTTCGTCTCAAGCTTGGCCCCGTTCCTGAGAGCGTCGCCGACATAGTTCCGGGAAGTCCACTTGGCGCCACTCACGCATCCGAGCGCACATCTGCCGCAACCATCGCAGCGGGTGAAATCGATGAACTTGGGCATCGGCCGCATATCATAGCCCACCTCCTCGGAGGCCTTCATGAGAAGCCTTGTCCTTGGACCCATGTTCTCCTCGGGGCAGGGCTGAATGTTAAGTTCCGCCTCTGCCTCCTGGAACTCTCCCTCAAGGTCTAGTCCATGGGATCTGAGCTCTTTCTGTAGCGCCCTGACGCCGTTCCCGATGGTAACGCAGGATGAGCCTCCCACCATCTCTGTGCGTAGGATTTCCACGCCCTCTTTGCTGAACTCGCCTGGGCCCCAGAAGCCTCCAGTTTAGAAACTCAAGGCTCTTCTCTCTGTGCCCATCTTCGGGTATGCTCCTGCTTCGAGTACAGTCACCTCGTTCCCGCTCTGGGCTAGCTCTTTCGCGACGGTTGCCCCACCAGCCCCCGACCCGACTACTATGACGCCAGTCAAAAAGATCAAGGAAAATCTTCATCTAAGCGCTGATAAGACTTGGCTTGACACCATACGTGAGAGGAAAAATCAGGTGTCTGTTAGGGGTCTCCAAGTAGGAAACTTTTTATTAGCTCCCTGAACCCTTCATGGTACCTATATACTGGAGACAATAAACATGGGGTATCGCTTTGTCAGCCCCCCTGCGGAGGGGGAGTAAATGGGGTATCGTTTTATTCTATCGTAAGCCCCGACGAATGAACCACGCAAAGAAACGAGTTTCTAGCGTCAACGAACCAAGACACAACGGTGCCTTGACAGGGTACCGCGTGAGCCGCCTATGGGAGATGGCTAAACATGACTGAGATGCTCGGCGCAAGGGCGTTCGTACGCAGCCTAGAGAGGGAGGGCGTCGAACACATCATCGGCATCAGCGGCGGGGCCCTCATCCCGATATGCGACGAGCTTCTGGACAGCGACATGCGGTTCATACTGGCCCGCCACGAGCAGGGGGCGGCCCACATGGCCGACGGCTACGCCCGGGTCCTCAACAAGGTGGGCGTATGCATGGCCACCAGCGGCCCAGGCGCCACCAACCTGATTACAGGTCTAGCCAGCGCCCAGATCGACTCAAGCCCCGTAGCGGCGTTCACCGGGCAGGTGAACAGGGACGTGATCGGCAGCGACGGCTTCCAGGAGTGCGACATAATAGGAGTCAGCGCCAGCGTGACCAAGTACAACGTGCAGGTCAGGTCGCCCGAGGAGATCCCGTACGCCGTCAAGACGGCGTTCTACATAGCGAACACCGGGCGGAAGGGAGCCGTCCTCGTCGACATACCCAAGGACTGCACCACCCTCAGCGGGGATATAGAGTTCCCTGAGAAGGTCGAGTTCAGGGGCTACCGGCTGAACCCTGAGCCAGACCCCCACGAGCTAGACTGGGCGGCCAAGATACTGTCTGAGGCCGAGCGGCCGCTCATCATGGCGGGCGGCGGAGTCATAGCCTCCGGGGCGAGCCCCGAGCTCGTCGAGCTGGCGGAGTTCCTCATGGCGCCCACGGCCACCACCCTCATGGGTAAGGGAGGGTTCCCCAACGACCATCCGCTGAGCCTAGGGCTCTGCGGCATGCACGGCACCATGGAGGCCAACATGATGGTCCCCAAATCGGATGTGCTGCTGGTGGTGGGGTCACGGTTCAGCGACAGGACCACCGGCAAGATAGCTGACTTCGCGCCCAACACCAAGATAATTCACGTCGACATCGACCGCAGCGAGATAGACAAGAACGTAGAAGCCAGGACGAGGGTCGTCGGTGACGCGAAGCGCGCCCTACAGGGGCTTACGGAACGCGTCAAGAGGCTGAGGACGTGGGAGCCGACTACCGAGTGGAGAGACAGGATCACGGAGTTCAGGCGCGTCTACGACTTCGAGAACGAGAATAACGGCCCGTATCTGCGGGCCCCTGTGGTCATCCGGGCCCTCAGAGAGGAGCTCCCGAGGGACGCGATAGCCACCACGGAGGTGGGCCAGAACCAGATGTGGGCCGCCCTCCACTTCGACGCCTATACGCCTAGGACGTTCCACACCAGCGGCGGCCTGGGCACCATGGGCTGGGGCTTCCCGGCGTCGATAGGCGCCAAAGCCGCCAAGCCGAATGTGCCGGTTGTGGACATCGCCGGCGACGGCAGCTTCGGCATGACGGAGAACAGCTTGGCCACGGCGGTCGAGGAGGAGCTCCCCGTTATCGTGGTGGTGCTGAACAACAACGTGCTGGGCATGGTGGCCCAGTGGCAGAGGCTCTTCTACGATAAACGGTACTCGGCAGTCAAGCTCAAAGGCACCCCCGACTTCGTTAAGCTGGCAGACGCCTACGGAGCCGAGGGCGTCAGGGTGGAGACCATGAAGGACTTCAGGGCAGCCGTCAGGAGGGGCATCAAGGCGGACGTGCCCACGGTCATCGATGTGCCCATCGATCCTGATGAAAACGTGATGCCCATGGTGCCGCCGGGGATGGGGCTCAAGGACACGCTGATGGAGGCGGACTAGGTGCCCCCGAGCACGGTGAGC
>DAOVEE010000290.1 GCA_030669135.1 Candidatus Bathyarchaeota archaeon
AACTACCTGATACTAGAAGCCGAGGGCAAGGGCCACTACGTGGGCTGCAACGTCAACGTCGTCAACCTCCGGAAGACGGACAAGTTCAACTGGTACGGCGAGGGCGACGACATGATATACATAGACGGCGAGAAGCTGCCCAGCCTAGTCGGCACTGGCACCGAGGACTACTACGGGATGAGCTGGTGCCCCACCCAGGAGTACTGCGGGCCCTTCCACGGCCTACCCCTGCCCGGGGGACCTAACTGGTCGGGGAAGACCACCTGGTACAGGTACCACATCCTAGACCCCGTCTACTTCAAGGAGTCCATCCGGGTCACCATCGAGCACGGCCACGCCAACCACCGCAGCGACGACTACAGCAGCACCGCATACTGGTACCAATCCGAGCCCCACAGGCCCTTCAAGATACTGCCTGTAGAGGAGCGCATCCCGAGGAAGTGAAGACATGAGCTACCTCGTCGGCACCGACATCGGCACCATGGGCACCAAGACCGTCCTCGTGGACACGGAAGGCACCATAAAGGCACACTCCTTCAAGGAGTACGGCGTCCTCACCCCCATGCAGGGGTGGGCCGAGCAGTGGCCTCAGGTATGGGCCGAGGCCACCTACGCCACCATAAAGGAAGCCGTCGAAAGATCTGCCGTCAACCCAGATGATGTCGCGGGCGCCTGCATAAGCAGCCTCTACGGCGGCAGCGGGATACCCGTGGACAGGAACTACACCGCCATCCGGCCCTGCCTCATCTGGGCGGACCGCAGAGCCACCGACGAGTGCAGGTGGGTGGAGGAACGGATCGGCAGGGAAGCCCTCTTCGAGGCCACCGGCAACGTCATAGACCCATACTACGGGTACACCAAGATGCTCTGGATAAGAGACAAGGAGCCGGGCCACTGGGCCAAGATACACCGCTTCGAGACCCCAAACGCCTACATTATAAGGCAGCTCACGGGCGTCGAGAACATCGACTACAGCAGCGCGGGCAACTACGGCGGCGTCTTCGACATCCACAACCGAGACTGGAGCACGGAGATGATGGAGGAGCTAGGCATCCCACGGACGTTCTTCCCTGAGAAGATCCACAGCTCCGAGGAGGTGGTGGGAGAGATTACGGCAGCAGGGTCCAAGCTATCTGGACTATCCGAGGGGACGCCGGTCTGCGCCGGCGGCATAGACGCCGCCGTCAGCGCCCTAGCCGGCGGAGCCATAGAGGACGGCGACCTGGCCTCCATGCTGGGGACGTCGATGTGCAACGGCTTCATCAGCCACGAGCCGAGGCTCAGCCCCCGGATGATAAACTTCCCCTACGTTGTGAACGGCCGCCAGTACCTCTACAGCTTCACGGGCGTCGCCACCGCCGGCTACTGCGTCCGCTGGTTCCGCGACACCCTCGGCGCCCAGGAGATGGAGAAGGAGCGGGAGACCGGGGAGGACGCCTACGGGCAGCTCGACAGGATCGCCGAGACGGCCCCCATCGGAAGCGGCAGCCTCATCTTCATGCCCCACATGATGGTGGGGGAGCGTGCCCCATACTGGGATGAGCACATCCGGGGAGGGTTCTTCGGCCTCACCACGTACCACACACGGGCCCACATGTTCAGGGCCGTCCTGGAGGGCGTCGCCTACGCAATGAGGTACAGCATAGAGGCGGCGTGGGAGACGGGCATCGAGATCAACCGGGCCACCTTGGTGGA
>DAOVEE010000199.1 GCA_030669135.1 Candidatus Bathyarchaeota archaeon
ATAGGCATGGTCACCATGACCACCACGGAGATGGAGAAACGGTTCAGCGGAAGCCTATCCAAGATGACTTGGGGAGGCACGGTGCCCGGGAAGAGCCTCCAGTGGGCCTATGAGGAGATCACGGATATAAGCGACCGCAGCGACAGACTTGTCTTCATCTTCAGCGACTTCGTGCTCACTCAGCCCGGGGAGATGACGGAGGAGAATGAGCAGAACTACTACATACTTGAGCGGATGGTCGACTTAGGTGTCCGGGTCTGTGCCTGCGTCTCGCCGCTGGCCCACAAGTCGATTTTCCGACCGTACACCAGTGAGTCCCTCCATAGACTGAAGAAGATAGGGATCCGTCGGGTGGACACGTATAAGCCGAGCTCGTTCCTCGAAGAAGCGCAGAGCTTCATAGAAGAACGGTAGTTCACTTCTCGTTGAGGAAGACTTTAGTTGTTTTCTTTTTATGAGAGTCTTCTATTTTCTGCTTCGCCGAGGTCTCGCCGGTGTTTATCTCATTATATATAATTAACTATTTAAAAAAATAAAGTAATATATGAGATGCTCTCATGTTGCACGGATAATCCAACTGAAATTCTTACATGTTGATGATAAACCGTTGTCGGTTTCTCCTAGAAAAACGATGGATTCCTCAATTGAGTGAAGAATATCCATGATTATGCTACATTTAACAGTTATTTCATCAACGGTATCCCTGTAACCTATCAACCGATCAACTTCATAGAGCATACAGAGCGTTCAGAAACGTCTTCAAGAGGGATCCTTGGAGGAAGTTAGTCTCATGTAACAACGGTTAAGGTGTCTTGATAAGGCAGACGAGGCCACCGAACTGGGTCAACCGGGCACCGGCAGCCGTATCCGTTGGGACTATACTTGTTTGGGTGCTCCTGTTGGCGACGACTTGGAGGAGCCGATGAGTCCTTCTCCTATGTCTCTCATGGAATTGGTCGGTGACGAGCATGTAATCGGCCTCGCCGCCACCGTAAATATGTGACTCGATTTCATATAAGCTGAAAAGAAGGGTCTCTATGCCGTCTGGGTCGTTCAGACGCTCCTCAAGAACCTCCATGACGTGCCTCATGTCCACGCTGGATGTCTCTGACAGCATTTTCTTGAAGCCATTTGTATTCACGATTTCACGGACCTGACGTTCATCCATCGCGGCCATGGGGACATGCTCGAAGGTGGCCTTGTTTAGCTCCCATCCTTTGAGGAGCCAGCTCTGGTGTCTCTCTATGTGAATCATAAACGAGGCGTAGTCCTTCTCGTCGGTGGACGCGATTAGTATGGTTTTTACCCCCTGCTTGATCTTTGGTCGCACAGCGTCAACTATGGACTCGTAGAGCCTGTATAAGGAAGCCTCGCCGATTTTCTGGCCATGCTTGACGGACTCGCTGTAGATCTCCCAGGTCACCGCCTCTAAGCCTTGGATACTTATCATCACCGCTGTTGGGTACCCTCGCCGCCGTCTTCGTCTAGACACGGGGATGAAAACGTTCGGGATGTTTAAAGCGTTGAGGTGCGTTGACTGCTTCTTGCGGGGGCGGTCATGAGGTACCCGAGTGGGAGGACGAGGAGCGATACGCCCACCAGCAGAGCATACATCGTTGAGGCGCCGTACAAGTCGGCAATCAAGCCTCCGAAGAAGGGGCCGATGAACATCCCGACGCCGTAGACTCCCTCATGGAGCCCCATGGCTGACCCTAGGGCCTCCTTGGAGGTTCGTTTGGCTATGAAGTCAAGGACCACCGGCGTCATTATGCCGGACCCTACGCCGTAGAGGAAGAGAGGCAGGGCAAACCCCACCAACCCGGCCGCCATTCTCGCCAAGAACATGGATGCGGCGAGCAGAACCGCTGCAGCGGAGATAGACTTTCTTGTGCCCCAGCCCACGAAGCGACCCACATACATGAACATCAGCCCTCTCACCCCGTTTGTCATGGTTATGAGAAACCCGATCAAGGAGGACGACAGCCCCACAACGCTCATATGGCCGGGCATGATGGCCATGTAGATCCCCAGTACGAGGGTGAACGGCAGAAGCGTAGCGTAGGACAGTAACAGGTTCCTGAGGCTACCAAGGTCGATGGACCCTGTCTTTGACTCGGTGCGGAGTTCCACCCTCCCCCTGAACCTGATCGCTATGACGATTAAGCTCAGGTATAGAAGGGACGCTAGGGACTTGAAGAGGGCTTGGAACCCGTAGGCTTTGATAATCATTCCACCTATTAGGGGGCCTACCGTGAAGCCGGTGATCCACGCAAGGTTGTAGCGGCCCATTGACTGGGTTAAGGTCCTCTTGGGAGATATGTCGGCGGTCAACGTGCTGGCGGATACCCAGAAGGTGGCTGAGAAGACGCCGAGGAGCCCCCTCATGAGGGTGAGCTGCTGGATGGTCGACGTAAACACGAACAATGTTATGGTCAACGCCGCCGCGAAAGTGAAGATCAGGTAGAGCCTCCCCCTCTCATACTTGTCGAGGAGCAGCCCACAGGCCAGGGTTATCACGGTGTACGCGACGTTTCCGACTGCACCTATGACTCCAAGGTCGGTGTACGACGCCCCTAGAGTTTCGGCGAACACCGGCAGCAGGAAGGTGCAGGTGCCGAGCCCCGTGGCGTTGAGGAATATGGTGACGTATAGGATCCTCAGGAGACTTTGCTTCTTCTCTTCATCCATTGAGCCTACTTGTTGTGGTTTGGGGATAAATGATCTCTCTACTTGGAGGGCTTGATCCCCGTCAAATCGAGGATGTTCCCGTAGAATATCCTGTTGACGTCCTCGTCCGTCAACACGCCGTCGGATACAAGCTCCCTGCAGACGCCGTGCTGGGCCTCAAGCACGTTGATTCTCCAGCCTCGGGGGAAGAACGTGCTGTCTGTGCCGAAGAGCATCTTGTAGCTGCCGCCCGCCTGCACCGCCTTCCTGAATATCTGCTTGAGATCCAGGTCGTAGGGCATGTACCGCATCCAGCTGTTGCTGCCGCTGCTGTCCATGTAGACGTTGTCGGCTTGGTACTGCATCAGAAGTACTTCTCTGAAAAACCCGGCG
>DAOVEE010000116.1 GCA_030669135.1 Candidatus Bathyarchaeota archaeon
AGCCCCTCGTCCACGACGCCTGAGCCCATTGCTAAAGCGATGTAGTTGACGACCGGGAACACTATCCAAGCGTAGAGCTGGCTAACGAGGAACTCGTGCATGTTGTAGGGTCTGTTGAGAAACCAGGGGCCCCACGCCACCGCGAGCAGGAAAGCCGTCACCGAAGTAAATACGGCCGCGGTCCGTGTAGCCTTCTTCATGAAGATGCCGTAGAGGAAAGGCGCCATTATAGCCGCCGAGAGGCATGCCCAAGCGATCATCGCCATGTCCAGTATCATCTTGGGGCGGAAATAAGCCATGACCAGGCCGCCGAGGGTGACGGCCGCCGTGGCTAACTTGCTGAGGTAGAGGATGCGCTCGTCCTCTGCCTCGGGGTTCACCAGCTTGTGGTAGATGTCCCGTGCCAACCCGAAGCTGGCCATCAGTATCACGGCGTCGGCGGTCGACTGGCTGGCGGCGATGACCGCGGACAGGTATATGGCGCCGATGAACGCCGGCAGCACGAGGAGGATAAGCTGGGGGATCACTATGTCGTAGTCCGGTGCGCCTGCGGCTGTCAGGGGCACCGCAATGTCGTTCACCGTGAACATGTACCTGGCGGAGGCGCCGTTGAAGTAGCTGCACGTGGTCATGGCGATACAGAATAGGGTCGCGAAGATCATGCCCCAACGCGCCACCTTGGGGTCCTTCATCATGTAGAACCGGGTCAGCGACTGGGGCAGCCCCCAAGGCCCGATGCTGGTAACCATCACGTAGCTGAAGAGCCCCCAGAAGCCCCATAGGCCGGGAGACGAGACCAGCCCCGGGTCTATCTGCGCCAGCCCTCGGGTGATGTTGCCGACGCCGCCGTTCCTCAGGATCACCATGGCCGTCAGAAACAGGGTGCCCACCGCCATGACGGTGCCCTGGATGAAGTCGTTCCAGACGCAGGCCACTGTACCGCCGATGGCGAGGTAGAACCCTACGATGACGGCGGTGATGAGGAGGCTCACCTCGAAGCTGAGGTTCATGGTCACATTGAATATGTAGCTGACGCCCATGAACACGGAGACCAGGTAGACCGTCATGAAGACTATGGTTAACGCCGCCGTCCAGACGTGGAGGAACCGGCTCTGGTACCGCTCTCTGAAGAAGTCAGGCAGCGTCAAAGCGCCGAGCGCCTCGCTGAACGACCTTATCCTGCCGCCGAAGAGCAGGAACGGAAGCAGGGCACCCATGATGGTGTTCCCGATGGCTATCCATAGGGTAGCGTACCCGAACCTGTATGCGTAGGCTCCTCCTCCGATCATGAGCACGGAGCTGAAGTAGACTGTGCCGTAGTGGATGCCGATAAGGGCGGGCCCGATGTTCCTGCCCGCGACGTAGTAGTCCTCGATGGAGTGAACCTTCTTGGCGGAGAGGTAACCTATGGCGATCAGTATGATCATGTAGAAGCCGAACACTACGCCGAAGATCCAACCATAATCACCCAGCATGCAACTCACCTAGCTACAAAGAAACATAGCCTTAAAGGAATTTAATTTTAACGAAAAATTAGGGATAAAACCCGGCGACGAGGGTCAGTGCCTCAGCTTCCTTAGAACCAGATTAGCCACGCTGCTGTCCTGTATGGCGATGCCCACGGACTTGAACACCGTCACTCCGTCCGCCAGCGTGCGTCCATCCTTCTGGCCCGAGACAAGCTCCTTCAGCTCGGCGTAGATATGGTCCTCCGTTATGGCGCCCTCCGCTATGGGTATGAGCACGTCCCCGGCTTCAAGCATTATGCCCTCGTAGTCGTCGATCACCAGCTTGCTCTCAGCCACCGTGGCGGTGTCCAGCTCCCTCCAGTCAGGGTAGAAGGCCCCGATGGCGCTCACATGGACCCTGTCCTTCAGCCACCCTCGCCTAATCACGGGCTTGGGGCTGGTGGTCGCGGTCAGCACTATGTCGGCGTCCCTGCACGCCTCCTCGCCGCTGGCTGCGGGGACCACCTCGACTCCCAGCTTCTCGGTCATCTCCTCGGCGAACCTTTCACGTGCCTCCTTGTACAGGTCGTAGACGTAGACTCGCTCGATGTCCCTGACTGTGCAGGCGGCCCATGTCTGAGTGCGTCCCTGCACGCCGGCGCCGAATATGGCTACAACCTTCGAGTCTTCAGGGGCGAGGTACCGTGCCGCGACTCCTGTGACTGCGCCGGTCCTCATGGCCGTTAGGTAGGTGGCGTCCATGAACGCCTCGATCATCCCCGTCTCAGGGTCGTTGACCACTATCCACGCGGCGGTGGTGGGGAGCCCCTTCTCCCCGTTGTCGGGGTAGATGCTGATAATCTTGGTGGCCTGGGCGTCGACGCCGGTGAGGTAGCTGGGCATGAAGCTTATGCTGCCGTTGTACTTGGGCACCATGATGGTGCTCCTTGTGGGCATGACCACGTTTCCCTCCGCGTACTCCCTGAACGCCTCCTCCACGGTGTCGATGACCTCGCCCATGTCCAGAAGCTTCGCGACGTCCCCATCAGAAAGGATAAGCATACCTGTTCAACAAGTAGATGAAGGGCTACACAAAATAAAATATACTAATAAAAATGTGAAGAAATACACGGAAAAGTACATTTTCTATGGAAAAATCTATTCAAAGTCCATTAATATATTATATAACAGTACCGATGAATTATCTGGATGAGGAGTATGCTCGACAAGCTGGTAGGCAAATCAGAGGAGGAGCGTGAGCTTTCTGCGTCACGGTACATAAAGGCGATCCCCCTCAGGGCCTACGAGGACATAGACGTCATCAAGGCGGAGGTGAGGGCAGGCAACATCGTCATCTGCAACGTCAGCCCCCTCGCCAAGCACAACATAGAGGACGTCAAGAGAGGCATCAACGAGCTCAACGAGTACGCCCAGCTCATAGAGGGGGACATCGCCCGCCTCGGAGAAGAAAGAGTAATAGTGACGCCGAAAAACATCAGGATATGGCGGAGCCGAGACTAGGCTAGCCTGAACGTGTCTAGCAGCCTCGGCGCGTGACCCCGCACGCCACGCATCTTGGATACGGTCCTCGCGAGGTTCTCGCACTTCGACTCCTCGCCGTGAACCACGAACACCCTTTTCGGCTGCGGCCTAAGCCTTCGCACATAGTTGACAAGCTGCCTCCTATCGCTGTGCCCAGAGAAGCCGTTCACCGTGTGGACGCTCATCTCGATGTTGATGACCTCCAGCTTGCCGTCCTGGTTGTACATCTGAGCCGACCCCATCCCCGACTGGACGCGTTGGCCCATGGTCCCTTTCACCTGGTAGCTGACGAAGATCAGTCCGTTCTCGTCGTAGGGCGCAAGGCGTTTGAAGTAGTCCAGCACCGGGCCCCCCTCCATCATGCCCGCCGTGGCTATGATCATGCATGGGCCTCCCTCCACGATCTCGTCGCGGCTGCCGTGCTGCTTCACCACCGTGAAGTAGTCGCTCTCGAAGGGGTTCACCCCCTGCTTCAGTATCTGATCCCGTATCTCGTGGCTAAGGTAATCAGGGTATGCGGTGTGGATGCCCGTGGCCTCGCTGATCATCCCCTCTATATAGACAGGCGCCTCCAGCAGGTCGCCGCTCTGCATGTACTTGTTTATGACCATCAGTAACTCCTGAGCTCTGCCGACGGCGGGGACGGGCATCAACACCTTTCCCTTTTTGAGGATTTTGTTTGCTATCTCAACAAACTGGGCCTCGGTCTCGTCGCGGCTAGGCGTAACGTTGTCGGGGTTCCCGTAGGTCGCCTCCATTATCAGTGTCTCGACCCTGGGGAAGTAGGTAGAAGCCGGCTGCAGCAGCGCCGTGGGTCCGTACTTGAAGTCGCCGGTATAAACGATGTTGTGGAGGCCCTTGCCTATGTGTAGGTGTATCAGGCTTGAGCCGAGGATGTGGCCAGCGTTATGGAGAGTGAGCCTCACGTCTGGGGAGATGTCCGTCACCTCGCCGTAGCTCAGCGGGATGGTGTGGAGTATAACCTCGAATATGTCTTCGTGGCTGTACGGCGGCACGTTTCCCTCCTTCCGGGTCACGTCGATGTAGTCGCTCTGGAGAAGAGTCATGACGTTGGCCGTGGGCTCGCTGCAGTAGACCGGGCCGCTGTATCCGTACTTGTAAAGGTAAGGAAGGAACCCGCAGTGGTCCAGGTGAGCGTGAGTGATGATAACGGCGTCGAGGTTTTTAAGGTCGAACTCCTCCACGTCTAACCGAGGATAGCTCTGGATGGGTCTCCTGCTGCCAGGGTTGATGCCGCAGTCGAGGAGTACCTGACTCTCACGGGTCTTGACGAGGATCGCTGACCTACCCACCTGTCTGCTGCCGCCGAGGAACGTTACCCTGACGTCGCCCGACTGCTGGTAGATGGGTCTGAAGATGGCTTCGCCGGTCTCCCTGAGAACCCGCTCCCTCTCCTTGCTCTTGCTGTAGAGAAAGCCCCTGATCTGCTTGATCGTCATGGACGGTATGGGCGGAGAGCGCACAAAGTTCGGGCTCCAGTGGGTCCTCGTGACGATCTCTAAGACGTTTGAGCCGCTCTTACCGATGGCGACGCCGGGCCTCTCTACCTCGAGAACCACCTCCCCCAGCGCGGGATCGAAGTAAGCCTGAACGAGGCCAGCCTCCTCAAGAATCTCTTTGATTATGCTCTCGGACTGGATCTCAGGCAACCTCACGGAGGGGTCGCTGCGGATCACTATGCGCTTCTTAATTATGCCGGCTATCTCGCCGACGATGTGGCCCCTCTCCTGCAGTATCTCGGGCTTGTGACAGTATATAGCGAGCCTTGGGCCTTCGAACTCTATCCGCGTTATCCCTACCTCGGGAGGTATCTTGTCAAGTATTGCTTGCCTTATCTCTGAGTAGGTTAAGCCCTGCGTGTTTTGATACATTTTATCGATCTCAGTTGTTGAGTATTGCAGCCTTCTCCTCCGGGGATAACTCTCTGAACCCAGCGGCGTCGATGACAGCGATGTCGAAGCTGTCGCCGCTGGCAACGTCTCGCTTCATGGCCGAGTCCACGGCTTTCACGACGATGGAGAGCATCTCATCCACAGCGCTGTCCTCGAGGTACTGGCTCTCAAGGACACCGTATGCGAAGGGCGACCCTGAACCCGTGGAGACCATCTTCTCCTCGGTGAGGCTACCGTAGGGGTCCAGGTTGAAAACGTGGGGCCCAGTCTCGTCGAATCCACCGACGAGGGCCTGCATGGGGAGAGGCTTACCAACCTCACGGTTGCTGAACAACAGATTAGAAACCAGCCGCGCCGCCGACTTTACCGATATGGACCGATTCTTCTCCAGCTCGTAGAGACTAGCGTTGATCTTTAGGATCTCGACGACCCTCTGGGCGACAGCCACGCCGCCCGCGATGGTCATGGCCAGGTTGTCGGTGATCTTGTACACCTTCTTCGCGTGCTTACTGGCAACGTAGTTACCCATCGTGGCTCTGGTGTCAGTCCCCAGAATAACTCCGTCTCTGCAGACTACGCCTACCGTCGTGGTTCCCTTGAGTATCCCTGTTTCTTTTAGCATTTAGATTCCTCCTAAACAAGTAGTTAAGAGAGAGGTATCCTAGAAAGGAAGACCAAGTACTTTAAAAATATGCCTCTTTATAAAATGTTCCTAGGAATGGCAAACACATATGTATGCCTCAAGCTGAATATGACCCCGATTATAGAAAGGTTATCAGGAACTTGACTATGGCTGAGATATACAACGCGATACACAGGATCGATCTCCCCAGAATAGTGCTAGTGGGCGAGTCGGTACTGGACCAGCTTTGCCCAATATGCGGTGAACTCGACATAAGTAAAGCTTTGATCGTGACTGGGAAAACCACGTACAAGGTAGCAGGTAAGAGAGCCGAAGAGATACTCAGATCAGAAAACGTTGACGCTGAATGCGTCTTCGTTGAAGAC
>DAOVEE010000229.1 GCA_030669135.1 Candidatus Bathyarchaeota archaeon
AGAACTGTCAAGGCTATCGCCCACCCGAAAAGGTACCAGTCCAGCACGAAGAATCCCAGGGTCTCGAAGACCACTCCCACGACCATGGCAAGTATCTCCCACGTGGTCACGGTCTTCGTCTCCGCCGGCGGCTTCATACGCACGATGACGCTTATCAGGGCTGCCTCCAGTCCCCTGACCAGCATCGCCCCGGGGACGAACACGATCGGGAACCCGAAGGACATCACCTTGTAGCCGGTTCCGAGCATCATGGCTGTAGCCACGATGACGGCGGCCGTGATGGGGTCCACCGTTACGCCCAGCGTGTATGTAAGCACCGGGGAAAGGTCGTACTCCGCCAACGGCTGAGGCATGGGCACCATTATCAGGTTGGCTATCGTCGTCAACGCGGCCATCACCGCGAAGAAGGCTATCCTACCGCTTGTTGATTTGAGTCTTGTCTCCATCTCTCTTATTCCTCCTAGAGAGTAAGGCTATTGGATGGCTGAGAAGATCCTCCTTCCCTACGCCAGTATTACCCGGTTCAGGTTCAAAGGGTCGACTTTCGTCCTCTCAGCCGGGCATAGCCCAGCTCCCCAAATCATATAACTCCTTGAACTTCATATATAAGCGTATATACTTTTACCTGACACTATAGTGGAGATTTACCAAACCTGTGGTGGCTAATCTTAAAAACCATGGGCGCTCCATATGGCGGGAAAGGTGAAAACTATGCAAGGTGAATGCCAAACAGTCCACCCCAGATTCTCGCGTCGATAGACGCGATAAAAAAGAGAAAGTGACCCTGCGCACCCTGAGAAGGATGAAGCGCCGGGAAAAGAAAGCAGTATTCATAACAGCCTACGATTACCCGACAGCCATGTACGCCGACGTTGCCGGCGTCGACATGATCCTCGTAGGGGACAGTGTCGCCAACACGACCCTCGGGTTTAGATCTACCACCTCCGTCACCATGGAGGACATGATCAGGCACAGCGGAGCCGTGACGCGGGCCGTCGAACGGGCGTTCGTCATCGGAGACATGCCGTACATGTCGTACCAGCCGAGCGACGAGGCGGCGATACGCAACGCAGGGCGGTTCATAGCCGAGGCGGGCTGCGACGCCGTGAAGTGCGAGGGAGGCGAGCGTGTCGCCCCGAGGATAAGGGCCATGGTGGACGCCGGGCTCGTTGTGATGGGGCACATCGGGCTGACGCCTCAAAACCTCGCGCAGCTGGGCGGCTACCGCGTCCAAGGCAAGACTTCGAGGCAGGTAGAGGCGCTCACGGCGGACATCAAGGCAATCGAGGAAGCCGGAGCCCACTTCGTGCTTCTGGAAGCGATGCCGCCGGAGGTCGGAGCGGCTCTCAGGGAGTCCGTCGAGATACCCGTTTATGGGATAGGGGCGGGGCCCCACGTGGACGGGCAGCTGCTTATACTCCACGACGTGATCGGTATGCAGGACCCTGGGATACTGAAGAAGCCACGCTTCGTCAAACGCTACGCCGACGTGGGCTCAGTCATCGTCGACGCGGTCAGCCGCTACTCGGCGGACGTCAGGTCCGGCGTCTTCCCCTCGGAGGAACACTTCTACGGAGGCTGAGGTCTCCGCTATCCATTTTTTACTTTGTTGCCTTGGATGATGCTGTTTAGAATGGATTGTCTCATCAAGGTTAGCGCTTAAATACTCAGGGATTCAAAGTAGAAGTGTATGGCTCTGGAACTAACCACAGACTTGATTCTAGGGATCGGCGCCCTAGCAGTCGCGGCCGTCGCCATCTACATGTTCGTGCGGGCGACGGGAGGCACAGGCGGCAGCCGGCAGGGCGAGCCCAGATCCGAGCCAGAGCCACTGACGGTCTCAGTTGACCCGTCCAGACGCGTGAAGGTGCCTGAGCTGCAGAGGCTCGCGAAGCGGGACCAGGTGTCCGAGGCCAGGAGCAGGATACGCATCCTAGCCCTACAGCAGGAGATCGTCACCCTAGTGATGAAGCGGCTCTTCGAGGCCGAGGACAACGGCGAGATAAGCCGCGAGGAGAGGGAGCGCCTCGGCAAGGGCTACGAGGCCGAGATGAACCAGGTCACCGAGGAGCTGAACCGGGCGGAGCTCATAGTCAGCCTCAGCGAGCTGGAAGAGATAAGAACCGACCTCGTGAAGCAGTTCCAGGAGACCCTAGCCGACACCCAGAATAAGATCAACATGATCATCGGGGAGCTCCACATAGAGCCGCCGACGCCGCCTGAGCCAGAGCTTGAGGAGAAGCCTGCGCCTAGGACGGCGAGGAGGCCGAGGAGGCATCCACGGCCACAGGCTGAGGAGGAGGAAGCCGAGGAAGAGGAGGAAGAAGAGGCTCCCAGGGGCAGGGACACCGTCGAGGACCGGCTCAACAAGCTCAAGGAGGACGTCCTCAAGGAGCTTGAGGAGCTGGACCGCCTAGAGCTTGAGGCCTAGAGATGAGCTGGAGGGCGGAGGCTAAGGGGAGGGCGGCAGCGAAAGCCATAGAGCACGTCGAGAGCGGCATGGTGCTGGGCTTGGGGAGCGGCTCCACCGCCGCCGAGGGCATCAGGGCCATCGGTGAGAGGCTGCGGGCTGGAGAGCTTACAGACGTGAAGGGCGTCCCCACAAGC
>DAOVEE010000004.1 GCA_030669135.1 Candidatus Bathyarchaeota archaeon
CATTAGTTTTAGATATGGTTCAAAATATAATATTTATTTAAGGCATAGGAGATAGCGGTAAATCAACTATTGTACGAGCCTTAACAGGTACAAGAAATAAAGGACTTTATTATGTTCGATCGATTGATGGGAATATTCTGAGACTAATCGTAAACCATTCATCTCCTCAGGAAAGAGGATGTGCAGACTATCCTCCAAATGAGTTCCTAGAATCGTTTGAGGATTTTTCAGGAGTCGAAAAAAAAGGATGGGACCTTCTAGTTTCAGCTCTACAATTTACAGATAAGCTCGGATGTTCGTATAAGGATTACATCAATAATTGTTTAATACATAATTTCAATGTGAAAGTTGGTTTCATTGAGAGGACTCAGGATCGGGAATCTATGGAATTTGAAGAGGTCCTTGAAGTTTAAAAATTTTGTACCATGAAAGAGGTTCCTTTACTGCTTATAGACGCTGCAAATGATCCAAATGAGGAAGCAAATAGAATTAGACAAAAACTCTATCCGAAATAGAAACTTGGAAATGTTGAAAATTACCTGTATTAACACCCTTTTTTTATTTCTGCCACTGGTGGCTTTTGATCCACCTGTCATCCATGCGATCATCATGGTATTTAAGAGGCGGTTCAAGCAGACCGCAAGATCTATTTTATGCTAAAGTCTTTGTGAGTTGCCTCTTATTGGACCAAGTTTTTCCTCGGTTGAACCATTTTCAGGTTCCCATGAGAATTGAGGAGTACATGACGAATATTATGTTGATCAAGGGGTAACGATATCCTTTCTTTATTGTGAAATAGTATCACAATCACTATTCGAATATTTTTCTTTATATTGATTAGATGACCGAATAACTCGATGAACGTGAGACATAATAAAATAATCAACAAATTGTCATGTCAGCCTATCGTTCACTCAATGCCTTTTAAGACAATGAAACTTTGTTAGATATTCTGCGCGAATATCTTTCTCTAATGGTAAGTAAATTCTTACGGGAATATCTAATTGAGATAAAATTCCACACATTACTGGTCCTGCTTCTTTCCATTTTAAGTTTCCTAAACCACAACCTAAAGCAGGCAAAGATAAAGATTGTATCCCATTTTTCTTATAATTCTTCAAGACCCAATGTAGACCTGCTTCAATTCCTTCAAGAGATGAATCATTACGCCAATGATCCTTTGTTGGAAATAGAAGGAACCACTTTGTTTGTACCCCATTAGTCATTGTATCAGGTTCATCTGCTAACTCTGCAGTGAACGATGATTCGCGTTTATACAGATAGGGTTTCCCATATTTTATTTTCCGAGACCTACACAAATCCTGATAATATACATAAACATCAGGGAATTGATACTTTGCTCTTGAAGCAATCCCTTTACCCATTACTCCAACACAATTTACACTGATTATAATGGTTTGGTAATCAGAAAAGAACAGGTCTCCGTCAGCCAAATCGAGATTTTCGGTAATCGGTATGATTCTCTTAGGTTGGAAAAACATCATGGGTTCAGGAATAATTGGTACCTTACTTGTACTAATTTTCGATTTAGCCTCGTCTCGAACAACTGAGTTTGCTACATAAATGCTATTTATATATTCGGCAGGAACTAGATCGGGAATTAATATTTCAGCCATGATTTTCCTTTTTGAACCATCCTGCCATAACCAGTATTCTCTTTGAAGATCTTTCCGAATTTCACGATACGTTTTTTTCAATTCCTTTATTGGTTTTATTTCAGAATACGAGCTAGCTGCATTACCGTTACTAACGAAAATATTTGGTATATCCAAAACAGTTTTCTTGATGCCAAGAATGGCAATTTTATCAACACCGATCTCTGAAATTACTCGGTAAAGCATAGGATTTCGCGGTTGAAGATATATATTAGCGTAAGCCCAAAGGTCTTTGCCATCAGGCGTTAATATCTCACTCCGGTTAACAACAATATTATTATCGTATATTTTCGCGTGATTAATCCCCTCCATTGATATTCGCTCATGTGAGAAAATGCCATTCTTTAAAATAGACTCTAAATTGTCTATGTGAGTAATATAATATAATTCACGATGTGGTATATCATTAGAATAAGACATACTCAATCCACAATATCCTACTTAGGATTAATCTACCTTACGATGATTTATCAAAAACAGAGAAAAATTGACTATAAAGTCAGGGCAAGCCATGAACGAAAACCTTTAGTTGATGCAATGTATTTTCGCCATGAATTTGTTTAATTTCATGAATTACTTTTTCTGCACGAGTCTCGTCATTTAGAATTATTGCTTCGAAATCTTGGGGAAAAATTAGATAATTTGATGGTGTGTCTAAAACGTCGACTTCGGACACGATTTCGTATTTACCGCGTGGATTTGTAGTGATGCATTGTTTAATATTGGATAATAAATCACTCTTACAATGACAGTGCAATTCATTCGTTTCGTTTTTTATTGCTAAATCATTAAAATATTTTAGCTCATTAGAGTCGGCTGAACTACATAACTTACTAAATTTGACTAAAAGTATTGAGATGTTTGGATAATCAGCATCCATTTTTTCTTTCAGTGTCTTATGTAAAGATCCGTAAAAGCGCTTATTCTGAATTTTCGGTTTCTCATAATTATTTCGAAGATATTTCCATAATGATCTGCTTCGTTTATGTGAATAATATCCTACAAATAGAGGTACATACTCATCAAGACCCATGGACGTCCTCATTCGTTGTTCGGGATCTATGGAAATGTCTTGATAGGTCGATCCAGCCTTGTTTAAAACAACCCTTGATCGTAACTGACCGGTTTTAATAATTTTCATTAGATTATTGATATGGGTATAGTGAAAGAAGGGTACTTTAGTTACAGTTAAACACATTTGAAAAGTAATGACATTTCACTAATATTTATTGTTATTTACAGAAATAAATTACATATAAATAATATTCTGATTGATAACCCGGTCACTCCCATTAAAGGTCCTTACCAATCTATTTACAATCTCTATCAAAGATGAATTCGAGGTCTGTTGAACATCTGTGACTCTAAACAAGTAACTCAAGGAAAATATCTTAAAATGCATTATACTGGTAATAGCCCTCGTTATCCAAAAAGTCCTTACAACGGTCATCTTACTCGATTAAAAAAAACATCCCCAAAAAGGAGATGATTTATATTAAACAACGTAAAATCAGCCTCCTTAATCACTGAGCGAAACCCCGTGCCGAGAAAATCGCTTCACACCTACATTCAAGCAGGCGTTACTAACACCCGTGTACACGTTACCGTAGGCAACCTACTACAACAGAAAAGAACATACCCAAGAAAAATTTTTCCCCTATTACCTGTAGCAGGATCAGCTAGCCATCCTTTTATCCGCCTCAGGTATCTTTCAAGGTATGACATACAGCCCGCGAGTGCTTGACTTCTGGGAGAAAATCAAGAGGGAGACGGGCATTGAGGGCGACTTCACAGACGCGTACGGCATAGGGGACAGCCCCGAGTTGAAGCAGGAGCTCCTGGAGCTTATTCTTGAAGGCAAGAAACGCGCCTCAACGACGCTGGTCAGGGAGAGCATGCTGGAGGGGTGGCCCGAGTCTGAGGTCGGGCAGTATAACATCGTCCTCGACGGCGACGACGAGCCGGCCGCCGTCATAAGGACCGTGAGCGTCAGACGGTGCAGGTTCAGCGAGGTTGACGAGGAGCACGCCTACTGGGAGGGAGAGGACGAGAGAACACTGGACGCGTATATCCGAGAGCACACGAAGTACTACACGCGGATCGGGGGGCGCTTGGGCTTCGAGTTCACCCCGGACATGGAAGTCATCTTAGATCGATACGAACTGGTTTATCCCTGATTATTGTTTGATTAATTTCAGGACCTAAGGCTTGACGGTTTTCCTGATACTCTCAAACTCTTCTACGGTGATCTCACCCTTGGCCAATCTCATCCTCGCGACCTCAACCGGGTCCTCGTGGATGTACCGGTGCCCCCGGGGCCTGAAACTGTACCAGACTATGTACCCTAAGCCCGCTAAGAGGAGGGGCCAGAACCACATGCCGGCGCCCATCATCGTAAACCAGCCTTGTCCTAACCAGCAATACATAAACATCATCCCATGAAGAAATCTTCAAGTAACCCATGCGTGGTTGCGGAATATATACCTTAATCAAGACGCGTCATCCTTCCGTATGCCTTTTACACTGTGGCTCCGCATCCAATAACCATGTATAAAGTGGTTTTCACAGTCGTAGAGGTAAACGACCCTGTTAGCCTGGACGGGGCGCCCACCCACGTATCGGGCCCATGCAAGATGTACCGGGTCGGGGACAGGATGACCGTCGTAGGCAACCCCGGGCGGCTGGTGCTCGAGGAGACGGACAGCGTATGCCTAGCCGCGTTCAGCGCCATACTGCCCCTCACCTCCGCCATGACCCGGGAGGTCACAGAGCCCTGGGACTACATGGACAAGATAAAGTACTACAGTTGCCCAGACTCGGAGAGACCCGTGGTATTCAAGGTGGAGCGCTTCGAGGTAGAGCAGGGAGAGTACCCCACCCTACACGGCAAGAAATGATTTTTTCTGAGTGTTGATTATTCTCTTATCCTTTTATCATGTAAAATAGCCCAAGTATACGAAGACCCCATAATTTTTTCACTAAAATCACCAGGACCTTGGACGGGTAATTCTTTATACGCATTCAAGAAATTGTTCTTGTGAAGTGGAAATGAAGTTCTGTTTGTTATCAATTGGTTTTTTTCAACATGGTAAGTAAAGAGTAAGCCGCTTATAGTCTCAAACTCTTCTTCCTGATGTCTTATAATATTGCTCCATATCTCTTCAAAGATCATATCATAGGATCAATGAAACACTTAATTTTAACATTTACTTCGTATTAACAATGCCAAGGATTCACACGCTAGGAAGTAAAAACAGAAGAACCGAATTCAATTATAAAGGCTCTGTGAAATCGGGAGTTGAATTGCTTTTTTCGGGTAACCCAAAAATTTCTGCTGAATTTTTCAATGAAATGCTAAATACTTTTTCAGGGAAAACAGTGAAAGGTGGATTTAGTATGACAAACCCATCACAAAATGGCTTTGGATCATGGATCGCAACAACTTCCAGTAACTTCGGTAGAAAATTAACTCCGAGACATGCTTCTTTTATCTCTGCACTTTTAGTTCATGAAGGATATATAACTAGCTCATTAAACAGAAATGCAATAATTCTACACTTCCCAAAAAAAGAAGATAAATAATCGAAGATTATGCGGCGCCGTAGAGGATGCTGTTGAACAGCAGCTTGAAGGTCGCCCTGTTCTGGTTCCTGAAGTGGGGCATGCACCCGAGCAGCAGGATGGTGCCTTCCCCGGCGGGGCACTCCGCCACGGCCGCCAGCCCACGCAGATGCTTCTCACCCAGTATCCAGCCGCTGAGCAGCGGGTCCGCCTCGGGGTACCACGCCACGGCGTAGCCGTCCTTCACCTTGAACGCGGGGCTGTGCAGGTACATTATTGCCTCCTCGCGGCTGAACCCGTAGCCCACCGGGTGGGTGTCGTCCACCATGACCCTGAGCAGGCTTCCGGGGCAGTAAAGCTCCTTCTGGTCCAGTCCTTCTGTGGCCAGCTCGGCGCCGGCCCACAGCTCCTTTACCGCGTACTCGCACGCCCTGTTCAGCGTCACCACGGTGCCTCCTTGCTCGAGGAACCTGAGCACCTCCCGGTTGCCGCCCTCCTCGATGCCTCGGCGGTAGATCGGCTCATACGTCTCGGGGTCCATCCGCCTCCGGCCCTTCATGCCCTCCCTCACTATGTCCCTCGTCAGGTCAGGGAACACCATCACGTCCACCTTCTCCCTGAGTCCTCCGGCCCGCACGTCCTCGGGGTAAAGGTTCACGTAAGTGTAGTCGTACTCCTCCAGCACCATCCTGAGCCACCCCTCATCCGCGTTGGGCAGGTGCGCCCTGTAGACGCCCACCGTAGGCTTAACCAGGTCAAAACAGTCCTCCGGCGGCCCGTCGAGCCCGTAGAAGTCGACACCCAGCTCCTCGGTCAGCTCATGGATGAGCGTCCTGCCGCCCTCCACGACGAAGGCCCCCGGCTTCAGCGTAACGTCGTCCAGCTCAACGTAGTCCGTACACCGGCATACGCCGTGCCCGGTGTCGAGAAGCCTGTTCACCGCCTTGTACGCGTAGTTGGGGACGGAGGAGAAGGCATAGTATTTCTTGCCCCGTCTATGAACCGTGCCCTTGGGCATGGTCGGCTCATCAACGGTTTTGAGCTTAGCCTCGAACGCCGTGTCCACCTGCGTCACCTCGACGCCCAGCTGGAGGCTCAGCGTGTGGGCGGTCACGTCGTAGGGCACCTTCGGCGGCGCCTCCGGGCTCTCCCTGAGATCAGGGTAGACCTGGTTCTCCAGCAGCGTCTTGCCGAAGTTGCCGTAGGCCTGGGCGTACAGGACCACGTAGCTGCCCGCCGGGTACTCGACGCCGTCAGCCGTGAACGGCTCCTCTGCCTCATGGACCTTCACGTCGCCCATCCTGAGGACCCATGTGAGCTCCTTGACGGCCCCGGGGTCACGCTGAGCCAACGGGATGACGAACGCGTAGGGCCCAGAGGCCGGATCCAGCGCCCTGCGGCCCATCTCCAAGGTGCCCCTGAGCCAACGTTTCCTGAATTTTGCCGCCGTCTGGAGGCACGCCCAGGCCGCGGTGAGCTCGTAGTCTATGATGTCCCTCAGGGTCCAGGCGCCTCCACTCCACGGGATGGGGTGGTTCCACCGGCTCTCCTTGGGGTTGAAGCCTCTCCCTGTCTCCATCTCCTCGGACTTGATCTCGATGGGCGACGCGATCTTCACCGACGCGGCCTCGCTGAGGATGCGTATGCCGCCGTGGTGGTGCTGGTAAGCCCTGGCGGGGATCCAAGCGTCGAAGACCCAGTGGGTGGCGACGCCGCCCTTCCCCTCCCGTGCCAGGGCGTCCGCCATGCTGACGCCCATGAAGTTGACGCCGCTGGTTAGCACCGGGTCTATGTTAGGCTCGTAGGGGTCTATGAACGGCGGCACGTAGAACCTGGGCCCCTTGCTGCCCATCTGGTGCATATCGTAGACGATCTGGGGGTGCCACCTGTTGTGGACGTGCTCGATGGTCAGCTGGGTCTCCTTCAGCGTGAACATGTACCAGTCCCGGTTGTTGTCGTGGCCAGCGTATTCATGGTAGACGTAGGGCGGCCCAGTGCCCTCGTACTCGGTGCCCAGGTACCTGCCGTACCAGTCGCACACGATCCTGTTGCCGTCGGGGTTCAGGCTGGGCACTAGGAGGAACACGACGTTCTCCAGCACCTCCGCCATCTCCGGGCTCTCCTCGGTCGCGAGCCTGTGGAGCAGCTCCATGCTC
This sequence comes from Candidatus Bathyarchaeota archaeon, assembly GCA_030669135.1. Classification (GTDB taxonomy): domain Archaea; phylum Thermoproteota; class Bathyarchaeia; order TCS64; family TCS64; genus RBG-16-57-9. The sequence continues at coordinate 7,394 of DAOVEE010000004.1, forward strand.
ATCTGGCTTCCCCCGACCTCGGTGCTGTGTATGCTGCAGCTGATCATCGCCACCGTCTTCCCCTTCTCCAAGAGTTCGGCAGCCTCCTCCTCTCCGAGCCCCACAGGGTTCCCGAGCCTTAGCTGTATTCTACGAAGCTCCTCAAGGTTCTCAATGTTCTCGGGTGACGAGACGGTGGCCAGTATGAAGGGGTTGCCCAGCGTGGTCTCCCCCAGCTCCTCCACCTTGACCCGCGGCGACGCCTCGCCCACCTTCATGAAGTACTCCACTATCTCCGGCCAGTCGGCCAGCTTACGGTCCGTGCCGACCCTGAAGCCTAGATGCTCCTCCGGGGCCGGAACGCCTTCAATCGACATGGTTTAGACTAGAACACACGAATAGTTAAGGTCAACGAATAAACCTAAGAACAGGGAGGACAACCCATAGAGAATGGACACTGAGCCCACAGAGGACGAGGCCAAGGAAGAAACCGAGGCCGAGGAAGAGAAGCCGAAGGGACCCAGGGCGCCCAACAACACCGACTACCTCGCTGGAGCGATGCTCGCCAACGGAATCATATGGATATGGATGCAGGCGCTGAGCCTCATCGGGGAGGATGTGCTCATAGTTCCTAAGGGTTTGTTGACGGATCTTAGCTTCCTCATCTACGTCTTCGGAGGCTACTACGCGGCCACCTTGGTCTGTAAGAGGGCCGACACCCAGCACCTCATCGTGGGTTTGAAGACGGCGGGCTACGCCTCAGTCATGGCCCTGGTAATAATGGTTACCATGATCAACCAGTTGAAGATTAGCATAGTGTTGTTCATGTCCATCAGCCTCTTCGCTGGTGGAGTTCTAGGAGGCTATATGTTCGTCAGGAAACGACTCCAGAAGAGGCGGCTTGAGTTCGAGGCAAGTTCTTAAATCTTCATCGGCTCTACAGGACATAGCATCCGTGAGCAGCAATGTTATGGGACGACGAGGTAACGCCTGAGGACATTGACGAGATAATCGAGTGGACGGCGAGGGAGATCTACAGGTACGGTATGGAGACCGCCGCCATACTCTTCCTCGAGAGCTATAAGCCCATGAGCAGGGTGGGCGCTAGCATGGGTCAGGTTTTCCTATTTCCTCTGCTGCCTCTGTTCGGCGACAACGCGCTCGTCAAGGGAGACAAGGTCTTCCAGACCTTTCAAGAGCACGAGAACGTGGAGAAGCTGATACAGAGGCTGGAGGACATAGCCGCACACGGGATAAAGCCCAAAGAAAAGAAGACGGAAAAGGAAGAACAGAAAGAGGGGGAGGAAGAAAAGGAAGAAAAACCTGTGCAAGAAAAGAAGGGTTGGAGGAAGTATCTTCCTTTCTGACTTTGATTAGATCAGATTACCATATTTTGATTATCGTCAATGCTTTATGGTTATCTAAATAGCTCTCTCATCATATTAGAGTAACCATCAGTCATTAATAAGTGACTCAATTATTGGCGTCAACAGGCGTTAACCAAACATGTTGTTAGCCTACATTTTGATGACTATAGGTATAAAAATAGTATAATATTAGCAGATTATGCGTATCCCAGAAAAAAGTATTATATATACAGAACAGTGATAGAAATCTAAGTCTATCATTCGAGCTCTGTCACTGCGCTCCTTTGGGATGACGCTGTGCGGCTCAGTGGATAGGCTACAAAAAACGGAAGGAAAAAACAATGACAATAATCGTAGAAGGACGAGTGGTGACTTTCCTTTGGATGGTCATCACCTTCGCGGCAATGTACTACTACATGGCAATAAGAAAGGACAAGGACTACACGATTAGGGCACTTCCAGCTTTGAACGCGATCCCCGAGGCAGTCGGCAGGGCAGCGGAGATGGGTCGGCCAGTCTTCTGGTCGCCCGGCATGTCTGGCCCTCTCAACGACTCTGCACAGGGACCGCAGGTCCTGGCATCAATTAGCATCCTCGAGTACCTGACGGTGGAGTGCGTTAAGGCAGGAGTTGAGATCACAGCAATCCTGCCTCTGCCTGACGCGCTTCCGCTTGTCGAAGAGACTATGAGGACAGCCTATATAAGCGAGGGAAAGCCGGAGGCGTTCAACTCAGATCAGATCAGATCATATTCATCGCTGAGCAGTCGCCATACCTAAGCGGTGTTCTAGGTTACTTCCAGAGGGCCAAGCCAGCCGCAAACATACTGGTCGGCGGTTTCTACTATGAGTCCGTCGTAATAGGTGAGGCGGGTAACGCCATCGGCGCGATGCAGATAGGCGGAACAAACAACACACACCAGATGCCGTTCATGGTGGCAACATGTGACTACATGCTGCTGGCCGAGGAGCTGTTCGCAGCGGGTGCCGTCATCAGCCAAGACCCTGACATGTTAGGGTCCATCAAAGGCGAGGACATGATCAAAATACTGCTCATGGCTATCATAGGTATCGGCTTCCTGCTAGGAGCAGCTGGCATTACAGTGATTGCCGACCTACTGGGGTATGATGAGAAATGTCACAAATACTTAGAAGAGAAGCCATCTACGCTTTAACCGGGCTGGTAACCGTTCTGATGCTGCTCGAGTACTTCTTCTGGCCTACAGCCCAACCCTGGGCTGAGACGATTCGTACCTGGGCTATCATAGTCTTTAACATATCGCTTGGTCTTGGTGCTATTAGGCTGTTAATGCAGCAAAGCATGAACGTCCAGAAGAGGCGTGAAAACTGGCAGTACAGCGCTATGCTGCTTTCATTGTTCGTCGTCATGCTGTTAACCGGGTTTGCCGGATACTTCGCGACGGGTTTGCAGACAAGTAACGGTATCTACAACTGGCTATTCATCAACATCTACACTCCACTAGGAGCTACTCTGTATCCAATCACTGGGTTCTATATCTTCTCAGCTGCTTATCGTGCCTTCAGGGCACGTAACGTCGACGCAGCGCTCATGCTTATCGCTGGATGCTTCGTCATGCTGAAGAACGCCCCTGTTGGAGAAGCCATCTGGATAGGATTCGCAACCATCGGCAATTGGTTCCAGTTCACAGGACAGATACCTGGGATGAGAACTTTCTCCATAGTCGGCGCCCTGGGCCTCATCGCTTACGGTTTCAGAGCGCTGATGGGTAAGGAGCGTGGATTCTACGCAGGAGGAGAATAGTAATGAGTGTACTGTCTAAGTTAGCTAATGTTGATAGTAGGGTATTCTACTGGATACTCTTCATAGCACTCATGGTACCGTTCCTTAGTCCAATCGGTTTCCCCATCACCATCGCCGAGAACACCAGAGAACTCTATGAAGGAATCACTGAAGACGAGGTAAATGAGGGAGATGTTTGGATCATGAACTTCGGCTACGGCGTAAGCGCTTGGCCAGAGTGCCACCCATCAGTAACCGTCTGTACCAAAGCCCTGTTCAGAGAGGGAGCCAAGATAATATTCATGGGTCCCCACTACGACGTGGAGCTAACTTACAACAAGATACATGACACAGTTAGAGAAGACTTCGCCAATAAGGTATACGGGGAGGACTACGTATTCCTCGGATACATCACCGGCGGCGAATCAGCAATCGCACAGCTAGCCTCAAACATCAGAAGCGTATATCCAACTGATCACTTCGGCACACCGCTAGACCAGATACCCATGATGCAGGGAGTCAACACCCACGAGGACATCGCGGGAGTTCTCTCCTCAGATACGGGTGACTATGGCGTACACTTCATGACCCAATGGCAGGCAGCCTATGGATCAAAGCTAGCCGAGATCGGCATCGCCATGAACGGATCAACTGATCTACCACGTTGGCAGGCAGGTAACTACTTCGGGCTAAGCATAGGCTCCCGTGGCGGCGCAGAGCTTGAGATTCTAATCGGAGAACTCGGCGAAGCGACAACAGCCATGGACAGCATCAGCGTAAGCCACCTGCTGCTAATTTTCGCAGTTATACTTGGTAACATCGGCATGGTCGTGCAAAGGAGGAGTAGCTAAATGGCGTATCCAACTGCAATGTGGGACGTAATCGGTCTCTGGATCGGATGGTTACTGATGCTCATGATCTACAGCTACCCGCTGTATAAGGAGAACCCCGCGTTCAGGACGGCGGAGCACATGTTCATAGGTGTGACTCTTGCCATCTCCATCATCACGAACTTCAGTAACGTGATGAGGATGTGCGTGACTCCACTAATGCAGGGTAACATACTGATGATCGTGCCCCTTGTGCTTGGACTGATGATCTTCTCGATGCTGATACCTGAATACCAGTGGGTAAGCAGGTACCCCATAGGCTTGCTCGTAGGAACAGGCTTCGGGCTCGGCATCAGAGGAACAATCAAGCCCAACCTACAGGACGCTATCATCGACACGATCACGGCGCCGACAAGCGGCGGAGCAATGGCATGGTTTAACTTCCTCTACGTAGCTGTGGGCCTAATATGCAGCATAATGTACTTCATGCTCACATTCGAGCATAAGGGACCACTACAGGGACCGACCAGAATTGGACGTCTGTTCATCATGGTTGGACTGGGTGGCTACTTCGGTAACACGGTGCTGTTCAGGTTCACGATGCTGACAGGCAGAGCGCAGTTCTTCCTACAGGTCCTTAAGCTAATACCGATGTAACAAACCATCTTTTCTTTTTTAATTTTTATTGGGTCTCTTAGCAGATGTTTTAAGCTGTAACGGCGAGTCATGTTGATCGTCTTGGACACCGAGACGCTGGATGAGCTGCTGGCGGACGAGCACATACTGAACCGGGTGAAGCTGGAGTGTCTGCTGCTGCCCTACATGGGTCTGAGGCCTTTAAGCCAGATCACGGTCCCCGCCGAGTTCCCGGGCGGCTTGGAGATGGGGCAGAGGATAGACCGCGCCATCAAGCCCCACATGGATAGGCTTCAGGCCATAACGGAGCCCAGAGCCAAGGTGCAGGTCATCCAAGAGACTAGGAAGCTTATGGAGACGCAGTTCGAGACGGTGGTCGAGAACTCCGATCCCTACAAGACGTACTATAGTTGGAGCGACAGGCTCGGATTAAAGTCGGAGCAGGCCAAGGTCCGGCCAACCGTCCACGAGATATTCCTGTTCAAGGACGGCAGAACCGGGAAGGAGCTCAAGAGGCTGATTAAAGATCGGGAGAAGCTCAGAGTTAAAGTTCAGAGGAGGCCCGACCCCCAGATAGGGCGCATCCGTTTCGCGTATCCCGAGGAGTTCAACGTCAAGTGGATAACCCGTATGGGGAGGCTGCTGGGGTACCCCGACTGCTGCGTCAAACAGTACGCACAGGACAGGGTGAAGGGCGTCAACGTTGAGACCCGGGCAGCCACGCAGCTCGCCGAGGTCCTCAACGAAGAGAAGAAGGTGGACGTCCACGCCTACATACTGGGCTTCTTCTTCCCGTGTCGGCCCGACTGCCCCAACTCTACAGAGAAGGGGTTCAGGTGGCAAGAAGAGTTCTCGAAGATGGATGAGAGGCTGGGCGAGATGTACGCGGAGCTGCTCGGGGTGAACGCCACCATGGTGCTCAGACAGCCTGAGCTCATCAACAGGTACATAGCCCAGTTCCAGAAACCCGCGCCGGAGAAAGACGGCGCAGACGGTTAAATACAGGTAAACAAGATCAAGACTGGTTGCTACACAGTGGACCCCGACGACATTGCCAACTTTTTTCCGCTGGACCTCGACGCCACTAAACCAGTCCACGTCGAAGAGTCCGGTAAAGAAGCATGGCTCTACAGGGTCACGGAATCGAAACTTATTCCGGAGGCCGCACCTGTGGGAACCGTGTATATCGTGGACACCCGTGCCGGCGGGATGGTCGCCTGCCACCCCCACATAGTCGGCGATGACCTAAAGACTCTCTGCAGGGAAGCGGCGAATCACTTCGTCAAGGCAGCCAAAGCCGTTAGGGTGTTAACCGAAGACGCGGCGATACTCCACATACTCAGGGCGGGGGCGGGGTACATGGTGGCCGACGTCATGAAGGAAGTCCCCATAGTAGACGTCAGGACCGAGTACAGGACCGGCGGGTACAGGGCCCACTCAGACGACCCAGGAAGGCTTGTGGTTTCGTACCGGCGCTACCCCGAGGGCTTGGACGATGCAGACACCATCGTGGTGCCGGACACCTACGCCACGGGGAGGTCCGCCGAGGCAGCGCTCCTCGACCTGATGGGGAACGGGTTCAAGCCGGACAGAATCGTATTGTACGGGTTCATGGCCGTACCTGCGCTGATCCGCCTCGGCGCCTTCTGCGAGGAACACGGCGTAGACCTCCACAGCTTCGCCATATGCGACCTCACCCAGCTGGCCCACAACAACTACGACATGTGCATCTACGGCCCAGACGAGAGCCTATACAAGGAGACCCGCCGCCGAGGAGCGCTGGGCAGCGTCATCGACAGAGCAACGCTTCGGAGGCTTCTACCTTACTACATTCCGGGCCTCGACCAGCCCGGCGACTGGTCAGAGCGCCAGAGCCTTCTCTTCGACGGAGTCACCAATAGGAGCGGCGACATCAGGGGCCACCTCGTGAAGAGCATCGGCCTGATAGAGACGCTGATGGAGATGAACATCGGCGAGGAGTGGTACACGGAGACCCACGAGGCGGCCGCAAGAGAGGAGCTGGGGCTCCTGCGGAAGAGGCTCATGGACAGCGGCGATCTTCAGCTTAAGTAGTTTGACCACCACGAGGTCGACAACTGGTGCGAGATTATACCCTAGGCAAACATCATAACCCCCCGGCGCCGTCATTCAGCCATGAGCGTCGAGTTCGGCGTATTCATCAGCCCTGAACGCCCCAGATACAGAGACATCCTGGACGATGTCCTCCACTGCGAGGCCCTAGGGTACCACAGCGCATGGACAAGCGACCACCTTATAGGGATGTACCGGAACCCCGGTGACCCAAGGTTCGAGTGCTGGACGACGACGGCGGCGCTGGCGGCCAACACCTCCACCATAAGGCTCGGGCAGCTGGTCCTCTGCAACCCCTTCAGGCAACCCAGCCTTCTGGCGAAGATGGGTGCCACGCTGGACGCCATCAGCGGCGGCCGCCTGATACTGGGCCTGGGAACCGGGTGGCACGAGGGCGAGTTCAGGGCCTACGGCTACCCATATGAAGGCGCCGCAGCCCGCGTGAAGAGGCTGGACGAAGCCGCCCAGATCATCAAGAAGATGTGGACCGAGGAGGCGCCGAGCTTCGAGGGACGATACTACCGTATAGAGGACGCTTACTGCTCGCCGAAGCCTGTCCAGAGGCCCCACCCGCCGCTCATGCTGGCGGGGAGCGGGGAGCAGCTGACACTGAGGACGGTGGCTAGGCACGCGGACATCAGCAACTTCGCAGCATGGATGGGTTCACCCAGCGACTTTGAACACAAGGCGGATGTGCTTAAGCGTCACTGCGTGAGGGCTGGCAGGGACTTCGACGAGATAAGGCTCTCGTGGGCGAACTACACGCTGATAAGCGAGGACAGGGGAAGCGCCGAGATGAGCCTCGACCAATACACGAGGAGCATGCAGGCCAGGTACGGCGGCGCCGCCGGGGACAGGAGGCCGCCGCTCTGCGGGACACCCGACGACGTCATAGAGCAGATGCAGGCGTACATCGACGCCGGCGTAACCCTGTTCATCCACAGGTTCATGGGTGAAGACTTCAGGGAGGAAGCCAGGCTCTTCGCGGAGGAGGTCATCCCCTCCTTCAGCCGAGCCTAGGCTTTATCTAGCAACCCGCATAGTGATGGGGTATGGAGAACCGGTTATACAAGCTGACCAGGCCCGAGGTCGAGGAGTACCTCAAGGAGAACGACGTGGTCCTTCTCCCGGTGGGCTCCACCGAGCAGCACGGCAAACACATGGCCATCGACACCGACGCCTACACTGCCCAGGAGATCTCTCTAATGGTCGCGGAGAAGACAGGGGTCCTTGTGGCTCCGACGGTGAGCTACGGCTACTCGCCACACCACATGAACTTCAAGGGCTCGGTGACCCTCACCTTCCAGACCCTTGTGAACGTGTTGAAGGAGGTCTGCGCCAGCCTCATCCACCACGGCTTCAACAAGATCGTAGTAATGAACGCCCACGGCGGCAACACCAACCCCATCAAGCAGGCCCTCAAAGAGATCCAGGACGAGACCGGGAAGAGGGTGTACAGCGTCATGGTCTACCCCATGCCCGACGGGTTCGGTGCAGAGGGGACCAGCGTCATAGAGCAGGAGGGCGGGGGCCACGCATGCGAGTTGGAGACCAGCGTAGGTCTCTACCTGGGCCACAGGGTACTCATGGACCGGGCCGAGAAGTGGACCCCCGAGCACACCAGCATAGACCCTAAGTATAGGAGGAAGGTGAGCGCCGCCTACATGTACGACGAGAACACCAGCATAGGCAGCACCGGCGACCCGACCCTGGCCACCAGGGAGAAAGGGAAGATACTCGTGGAAAGCGTAGTTAAGGACCTTGCAGAGTTCATAGAGGACCTGAAAACCCTCTAACCTTTTTTCTTTAAGCTCTTGATGAGCTCGTCGGCCTTCTCCTTGTACTCGTCGATGAGGGCGACCAACTTCTCCTCGGTCTCCGCCTCGGCGTAGATGCGGGCGATGGGCTCGGTGCCGCTTGGCCTGACCATCACCCAGCGTCCGTCGGGCCACGAGAGCTTGACGCCGTCCATGGTGTTCACCTCTGGGGCGTCGGCGACCTCGGGCAGCCTCCTCAGCAGCTCCTCTTTGAGCTCGTTGGGGCACGGTATCCTGTCCCTCCCCTTGGCTCCTATGGGCTGCTCGGCTATCAGCTCGCTTAGGGGCCTCCCCCGCTCCGCCATCACGTGGAGCAGCAGCGCCATGGCCATGGTGCCGTCCCTGGCGGGTAGGTGGGGCCCGTACATTATGCCGCCGTTCTCCTCGCCGCCGATGGGGGCGCCCAGCTCTACCATGGCCCTGCTAAGTAGGACGCTGCCCACCTTCTCCCAGTGGACCCTGCCTCCCCTGGCCTCCACGACCTTCTCCAGCCCAGCGGAGGTGCTCACCGATGTGACCACCGTGGCGCCGGGGTGAGTCTCCATGTACCAGTCGGCGACCAGGCTCAGGGTCTTGTCCCCCCAGACGGCTACACCGTTCTCGTCTATCACGATGCTGCGGTCCCCGTCGCCGTCGAACCCTACGCCCATGTGGGCGCCCGTGGCCTTCATGATCTCCTTGAGGGCGCCTAGGTTCTCGGGGGTGGGCTCGCTTCCCCTGCCGGGGAAGGTGCCGTCTATCTCCGCGTTGACGGTGTACACGCTGCAGCCCAGCCGGCTGGCCACCTGGGGCGCCGTGAGGGTCGCTACGCCGTTCCCGGTGTCCAAGGCAACCTTGTATCCCTTCTCCCTGATTGCGTCCGCGTCCACCTGGCTGAGTACGGCGTCGATGTACGCCTCCACCCCGTCGTAATCGGTCTCCATGCCCACCTGGTCCCAGGGCACGGGCCTCGGCTCTCCCCTGTAGTAGAGTTCCTCTATCCGCTCCTCGGTCTCCTTAGAGACCTCTGCGCCGTCCCCTGCCTCCACCTTGACTCCGTTGAACTCGGGCGGGTTGTGGCTCGCTGTGACCATTATGCCGCCGTCGAGGCCCAGGTGCCTGATGAGGTACTGGAGAACCGGGGTAGGCAGGACGCCCATGTCGTGGACGTTGCAGCCGACGCTGAGAAGAGCCGCGACGACGGCGTCCCTGATCATGGGGCTGCTGGTGCGGCCGTCCCTGCCCACCGCCATCTCCCTGCCTAGGACGTAGCCGGCTGCCGCCGCTATGCCTGACGCCAGCTCGATGGTTAGCTCCTGGTTCACGACGCCCCGGACGCCGTTGCTGCCGAAGAGCCTCGGCACTACATCACCCGTTTAGACTCAAGTATGCTCTCTTCGACGGTCGTGCTCGGGCAGATGCTTACGCCCTCTGTGATGGTCACGCCGTCGTTTAACTGGGCGTAGTCGCCTATGAGGCTCCCCGACTCCACCTTGACCCACCGCTCAAGGACCGCGCTCTCGCCTATGAGGGCGTTCCTGACGCTGCTGTAGTCCTCGATGGAGGCCCCGGCGAAGATGATGCTGTTCTCTATCCTGACGCCTTTCCCTATGTGGACGTTGTCCATGATGCTGACGTTGGGGCCGATAACCGAGTCTGCGCCTATGTTCACGTTGTCCCCGAAGATACACGGCTCCTTTACGGTGGCCGTGGGGTCCACGTTCGCGTTCTTCTTACCGGAGCCCCTGTCCCTCTTTCCGAGGATCGCGGCGTTTGCGTTGAGGTATTCCTCTGGTACACCGATGTCTGTCCAGTACCCGTGGAACTCGAAGCCGAACAGGTTCCTCTCCTGCGCGAGAACCGGGAAAACCTCCACCTCTGTGTCGAACCTCTTTCCAGGGGGCATGTACTCCAGAACCTCGGGTTCAAGGACGTATATCCCGGCGTTGATGAGGTTGCTCGGCGCCAGCCCCGGCTCGGGTTTCTCGACGAACCTAGTTATTCTTCCCTCCCTATCGATCTCTACGGACCCATACCTGCTGGGGTCTTTGACTTGGTAGAGGGCTATCGTAGCCAGCCCGCCCTTCTCTTCATGGAAGCTGATGAGGCGGCGCAAGTCCAAGTCTGTGATGATGTCGCCGTTGATCACTATGAAGGGTTCTCCGTTGAGCATGTCCTCCGCGTTCTTTATTCCTCCGCCCTTACCCAGGGGCCGCTGCTCCCGTGAATAGAGGATACCCAGGTCGTACTTGGTTGGTCCAAGGTAGCGGACGATGTTCTCCGCCATGTAGTAGACGGAGAGGATGATGGTGTCCACTCCTCCCTGGGCGAGGTTCTGTAGGGTGTAGTCGATCAGGGGCTGGTTCGCCAACGGGAATAGAGTCTTCGGTCGGCTGCAGCTCAGGGGCCTGAGCCTCGTGCCAAATCCTCCGGCTAGAACTATGGCTTTCAAATATGTTTCGCAGGTATTGAAGTTTGAATCAGGGTTAAGAAGTTTTCCGACCCCGAAACATACGTTATAGGAGGAAGCCCAGCTCCTCGCTTACGCGTTCGTTGCTAAGCCTCTCGTACCGCTCGATGCTGCCCACGTCGTACCAGAATGCCTCCGTGATGTAGGCGGCGACCTTATCCTTCTTGTCCACGAGGTACTGGACCACGTCGCCCATGAGGTCGAAGCTCTCGAACATACCTTGACTGTAGAGCTTCTCCATCATCCGCAGCACGGAGCCGTCCAGTATCAGCATGCCTATGCTTACAGCCGTCTTGAGGTGAGGCTTCTCCTTGAAACTCTTTATCCAGCTTCCGTCTAGCTCGGCTACGCCTACGTTTACTTGGAAGTCTGGGGCTAGGGCCACGGTGACCTTGGCCCCGGATTCCTCGTGGAACCTGATCATCTCGCGGAGGTTGATGTTGCTTATGATGTCCCCGTAGTAGACAACCAGGGTGTCCTCCTCGGTCAGGGCTCCCTGCCTGTAGGCGTTCAGGGTGGCTCCTGCGCTCCCAACCATGTCCGGGGCGTCCAACATGTAGCTCATCTTGACGTTGAACCTCTCGCCGCCGTCGAAGTAGTTCTCTATCTGATGATGCTTGTAGCCCACGAGCAGAACCAGGTCCCTTACGCCATGGTAGCCGTAGAGCCGCACCACGTACTCCAGTATGGGCTTCTGCTGGTCCCCGATGGGGATCATGCATTTCTGGACGTAGTTGGTCAGGGGGCGGAACCTGGTGCCCACGCCCCCCGCCATTATGACGCCTTTAACCGCCAAGCTACTCATCCCTCGAAGCCAACAGAACCAACCCGACCAGCGCCAACACGATGCCGAGGGGCTTGAACAGCCAGGGGTTCACCGCACCTATCTCTGTGCTGGCCGTCTTCAGGTAGAGCATGGCTCCGGTTGCGAGGAAGAGGAAGCCCGCGAGCACCGCCGCGAGGCCCTTGACGCTTAGGCTGATTCTGCGTTCCAACGTGATCAAGACAATGTCGTGACTGGTAAAAAAATGCTTAGCTCCCGAGCTTCGCCGGGAGGTACTCGTCCACGATGTAGGTGAGGCCGTAGCGGCTGAAGGCCTCAAGCTCGGCCTTCTGCTCCAGCTCCAGGAACACGTCCAGCTCCCTCTGCCATATGTCGCCCGTGTACCTGGGGTCGTTCTTGAGCTCGTGGAGACGCTTGTGGTCGAACTCCGTGAGGGGCTCGGTGGGCAGCTTGTAGTCGATTATGTCTGTGCCCCAGACGCCTATCCACTCGGCGTCGGGCGTCGTGAGTCCCCTGAGGTGGGCGGCGTTGGCGGAGCCGCTGATGATGACCATGGCGATGTGTATGCCCCACGGGTCGCCGTCCGTGAAGATGTAGACCGGGAGATCATAGTCATGGTTGAGCCTGTTGATGATGCCCCTGGTGGCCCTTGGGCTCTGGCCGGCGGTGTGGATGAGGATCGCGTTGAACTTGTCGTGGGCACGCTCCTCGACGAGCCGTGTGAACATGGCGCCCTTCTCTACGACCAGCACCTTATCGGCTGACGTCTCGACGAACTCGCTGCTGGTGACGGCGGGGCCTATCATGACGCCGTCGGGGTGGTCCGTGAGGTTTGTGCGCCGCCCCTCGTACCCCGGCACCGTGTACTCTATGGTGAGGTCGCCGAAGATGGCGCTCCGCTCCTCGGGGAAGATGTGGAAGTTCTCCCGGGCCCTGTTCAGGGCAACCTCCATGTCCGTGATGATGTTGTCGCTTTCCTGCTGGTTGTTGTACTCGATGTCCCGATGGCCCCTGGCGGAGTAGTAGACCTCCCTCAGGGTGCTGGTCTTCCTGTGCTTGACCAGCTCCTTGGCGAACCACGCAGTCCATACGAGCTGGGTGAAGGGCCTTATGTGGCGGATGTTGCGGCTGTGGCGTCGTATCATCCTGGGGCCGAGGACGTACTGCCTCTCCTCCGGGTCGTACATTATGTTGTCCGTGGACCTGCTCTGCATGTGTATCCACGGGAACTCGTGGTTGGTGATCTGCTCATGGATCAGGTTCCCTAGGCCGGTGAGGCTCTGCTCCATGGCCTCCCTGCGGCGCTCGGCCTCACTTCGACGCGTCTTCGACAATCTCTGTCACCTCCTTCAGCTTCTTCTCTATCTCTGGGATGTCCGTGCTCACCACGGTCAGCAGAGGCTTTATGTCGGGGATCTCCTTCTCGGCAAGCTTCGCCGAGAACTCCGCGATCACGGGCAGGAACTTGCCGAATATGTTCAGCCTCCTGCTCTCACGGGCTATCCTGAACCTGCGGTTGAAGTATCTTCTCACGCCTCGGGCGGCCTCCCTGATGGCGTTGGTTACCTCGCGCTCCACCGCTGGCTGGTCAGCCATATACTCTTTACCGACGCTCTTGTACGGTATCTTGGTGCTGCAGACATGCACCGCTATAACAAGCGAAGTGTCGCTCTCCACGTTGTAGGTCTTCCAGTTGATGTTCCTGTTCGCCGCCTTCCAGATGACGCCACTGCTCTCGTCGAAGAGAAGCGGTATCCTGTTGGCGAACCTGTATATGGTTATCCCGGCTCCGTGGGTCTTACGCACCGTCCTGCCGGTGGCGACGGCGGCCTCCACTATGAAAGGGAACCCGAGGTATGTGCTGGGCTTCCGGGTCACTACCTTGATGTAGTCCTCCTCCGTGAGGTTCAGCTCCTTCTTTATACCGGTTTCCAGCAGCTCCTCCCCGATGGGGCTGAGGCAGCTGGCGTCGGGGCGCTTGAAGCCGGTGTATTCACGGGTCGCCCGGACCGCCTTCACTAGGTCCTCGGGGCTCAGGGTCTTGGGCTTGGCCTTGGTGCTGATCCCGGCGAGGTCGAGGAACTTATAGGCGGTGGTGGGGCCGACCCCTTGGAAGTGTTCCATCATGAACTGCTTCATGTTCCTGGTCTTGGTCTCGGCGATGAGCCTCCTGAAGGTCTCGACGTCGACGCCGTGGGGGTGGGGCTTCACCGACTGAGGTAGGGGCGGCAGCTTCTCCGTGCCCCGCTCGAACTTGTACAACCTCCCCCGTGGGTCAACGTAGGTGAGGTCGGCGTAGGGGTTCACCATCGCCGTCTGCTTCAGGTACTCGATGAGCCTATACATTATGCGGCTGTAGTCACCCTCCATCTGCAGCTCCAGGGCTGTGCCCCGCCAACCCGACGGGTTCTGCCTGATATTGTGCTTGAGTATGCTGGCGCGGTTGTTCTGGATGTCGATCATCATGGTGAAGTCGTGGATCTCGCCGCCGGTGCTGCTTATGACCTGCACCGGCTTGTGGGTGGTAATCTGGCCGTAGAGCACCGCCATGGTGCCGCCGAGGCCGAAGGTGCCGCGGGCCTGCTTGAGGATGTACTTGCTTCCGTAGAAGACCGTGGCGAAGGCCTTGGGAATGTGCTCCTCGGGGACCCCGGTGCCGTTGTCCTCGATCCGTAGCTTGTAGAACTTGGTCTCCGTGTCCCGTTTGTCTTCGATCTCGGTTATCCTTAGGTAGACCTCGGGCGGCACCCGCTGGGCCTCGCAGGCGTCCATGCTGTTCTCCAGTAGCTCCCTGACGGCGGTGTACGTCGCCCTGCTGGGGTTGCTGAAGCCCGCGATCTCCCTGTTCCTGTAGAAGAAGTCCGCCGGGCTGATGGACTGGTATTCTGTCTGCGACATTAGCGTGTCTCCCTCCTACGCGGAGGCTCGTACCAGAGCTTTCCCCTCTCCTTCTTCATTCTGCGTCTATACGCATATAGGTGATTCCACACCGTCTTATGGAACGCGCCGTTGATGAGCATCTCCACCGCCTCCTTGGCCACGGGAAGCATCTCGTAGCTGCCTATCATGGCGACTGTGCCGCCGTAGACGCTTATGAGGCAATCCGTCAGCTCCTCCAGGATCGCCCTGCTCTTGCCCTCTTTGCCTATGATCCTGCCCTTGACCCTGTTCAGGGCGTTCCTGCTGGTGCCCACGTACTCCTCCAGGTCCAAGACGTGTATGTCCTGGTCCTCGTTCAGGAGGGTCATGGCTCGCTTCGGACTGAAGCCGCGCCCGATGGCCTGGGATATGTTGCGGACGGTGAACAGGACCGACACGTCGGTCTGGTCGGTCTGGGGGGTTATCTCAACGTTCCCAGTCTCGCTGTCGACGGTGAGGTTCACCTGGAACGTCGCCTCTATGCGTTTCTTGTTCTTCCCGTGGGGCCCTATTAGGACGCCCACCCGGTTTCTAGGTATCCTAGTATAGGTCTTCTGTTCCACCGGTTATCCACTCCTTTAGTTCCTCCGGGTCTCTGGTCTCGACGCCCAGCCTCCTGAAGGTGTAGTTTATGTTACCTATGTCCCGCTCCACCAGCGACGGCGCCATGGGGTGTATGGTTAGCATCGACTGGCTCACGTCGAATATCACGGGCTTCTCCTCGTGGACCATGATGTTGTACTCGCTGAGGTCGCCGTGGGCGAGCCCCGCCTTCTGCCAGAGGAGCTGCATCTCGTCTAGGACCAGGCCGTAGAAACCTGAAGGGTCCTCCGGCGCGATCTCTCTCAGCAGCGGAGCCGGGACCCCGTCCTCGCCTATGAAGGTCATCACGAGGATGTTGCGTATGAACTCGATGGGTCTGGGGGAGTTTACGCCCGCCTTCTCGCATAGCTGCAGGTTGCTGAACTCCTTCTGGTTCCAGGTGTAGACGATGCTACGGGTGTTCTTACGCACCCGCTTGAACCGGGGGTCGCCCCTGATGTAGTCCATCATCCCCTTACGGAACTCGGCTGTGTGAGTGTAATATATCTTGACCGCAAGCTCCCTGCCGTCCGGGTGTACGGCGTAGTACACCCTAGCCTCCTTGCCGGCCTTGACTACGCCGTGGAGCCGGTCTATGACGCCTTTTTTAAAGAGCTTGTACATGCCCTGCAGGGTTAGCCGGTCGAAGACCTCCTCCATGACGCGGAACTCTTCCTTGTTCTTATCCTTGAAGAGGGCGTCTTCCTCGTACCTTCTCTTCAGCCTATCCGAGATCTCGTCGTAGTCTCTTTCACGGGACAAGGGTGTTCTCTCAGTTAGATCCTTATTCTATAAGCAGTATGCCCTTCTGACGGAGCTCGTCTACTTGGTTGGCGGTATAGCGGTGGAATATCTCCCCCCGCTCATCGCTCTGGAAGTCCCAGGGACTCACCAGAACCACATCGCCTTCCCTGATCCAGGTCCGGCGCTTCATCTTACCTCTTATCCTGCACATCCTGGTGTATCCGTCTTGGCACTTGACCATGACCCGGTCGAAGCCCAGCAACTTCTGGACTACGCCTACGACGTCGTTCTCGCTGGGTAAGACCATTCGTCTGAGGTTCTTCTCGCTCAGCACCTTCTTTTTTCCCATCCACTATCCTCTTAGCGAGAATACTTGGATTAGGCGCTTAAAAACTGTGCGTAGACGCTGAGCCAGATAACCTTTTTTCAGGCTTTTTTCAGCGTACAGGCAGCTAAACAGGGTCTTTACGCTGTACGGAGGAAAATTAAAGGCGTAAAGGTGTCTTTTCCCTTATCTCGACGCCTCGCAGCGAGACATCCGACACGTAGGCGTAGGTCTCTACGCCCGTGGAGGCGGCGCGCCGCAGCGCTTCCCCGAACTCGGGGTCGGTCCCGTCGTTGGGCCTGAACTCGGAGGCGTCGCCTCGCTGGATCACGAATACAGCGGCGGAACGCCCAGTCTCCAGCGCCTTCACGAGGGTCCTCATGTGGCGCGCCCCCCTCTCGGTGGGGGCGTCGGGGAACAGCGCCACCCCGTCCTCGACCAGTGTGCAGGACTTGGTCTCCACCATCACCCGTTCTTGGCCGTCCGAGAGCACGAGGTCGAGCCGTGAGTCGTGGAACACCGGCTCCGTCCTCTCCACCGTGTAGCCCCTGAAGTCGTTTAGGCGCCCGGCGTTCACCGCCTCGGCGAGGAGCGTGTTAGGGAGCCTAGAGTCTACGCCTACCATGATGTCCCCGTAGTCCACGAGCACCATGTCGTACCGGGTCTTCCTGTGCTCGCCCCTCTTCTCAAGCAGATAGACCCCGGCGTTGGGCACCATCAGCTCGTGCATGCGCCCCGGGTTGGGAATGAAACACAGCTCTTCTCTGCCATCTATATCCACGACGCCGAGGAACCTGTTGGGCCTCTCTAGCAGCTTCGCCTCAATGAGCCTTGAAGGGTACCTCATTTCCTCTTCAGCAGCTGGTTTATCTCGTCGAGGAGTTCCAAGCTGGACGTCGCCTTCAGCTCGAACCTGCTCTCCCGGGTCAACGGGGCGTCACCAAACTCCTCGCCGTTCAACTCATACACACCGCCCGCCTCGCGTAGAATCAGCAGCCCGGCGGAGGCGTCCGTCGCCCTCAGGATGCCTCTGAGGTCAATGTGGGCGTCCAGTACCCCGGACGCCACGTTGCAGAGGCTCATGGCGCTGCAGCCCCCTGACCTGATGTGTCTGCTCTCCGTGATGAGGGGCGTCATTAGCTCCAGCTTGGCCGCCTTACTCAGGTCCATTGACACGAGGGCTCTCTTGTACTGAGTGGGCGCCGCGGTCTGGAGGGGCCAGTCGTCCTGCATCGCCCCCTTGCCGCGTTCCGCGAAGAAGGTCTCTCCTGTGTAGAAGTTGACGATGATCCCGGCGAAGACGCCGCTCTGCATGGGGGTTTCGCTGACGCTGATGCTGGTCACCGCCGGGTGGAGCCCGCGGGCCAGGTTGGTGGTGCCGTCCACGGGGTCGGCGACGATGACGTACTCTCCGGCCCCGAAAACTTGGTTTCCCTCCTCGCTCACCAGCTGCGCCGACACCTTGTTGACGGTAAGTGTCTCTACTATGGCTTGCTGGGCCTCGTTGTCCAGGAGTTTCTTAAACTCGTTTACTGGCATCGAGTGGCGCTTCGGGATAACTGAGAGAACCTTGCCATGAATGTTGTCCACGAGTTCTTGTAGAATGGTCTTCCAGTCTGGGGTCTCGGTCATATCTTATCACTTGTTTTATGGAGGTTTACATATTGGTCGGTGACCCGGGACTGAAATAACCTGTGGTCAAAAAAGAGTCAGAGGTTTTACTCTTGCCACTGGTAGTTGCTGAACTCTGTCGCGTGGAGCACCCTCTGCGCCGGGAAGTCCTCGTCCCCGCACTGGAACGTGTACATGACGAAGCCGTCGTAGCTGAAGAAGTGCATCCTGTTACGCTGGTATATTATCCGGGGCTTAGCGATGTCCACCAGCTCCAGGAACTCCTCGCGCTTGAACTTGACGCGGTAGCTGCTTGCGCTCATAGAGGCAGCCGCCACCGCCCCGCCTGTATACGCCATCTCTAACTCTCACCTCCCTTCTTCTCTTCATCGAAGCTGAACACCTCCTCTATGGGCCGGTCGAAAACTTCAGCTATTTTCCAGGCCAGCCTGAGGCTGGGGTTGTACTTGCCCTTCTCCAGAAATAATATGGTCTGCCGGGTGATGTCAACTAGGTCGGCCAGCTGCTCTTGGGTCAATCCCTTCTCCTCCCTCAGCTCACGTATCCTAGTCTCCACGGCTACTCACCCTTCACGTAGGCGTGGTAAATCCAGCTCCCAACGAACACGGCGTAGCTCATCCAGAGC
>DAOVEE010000161.1 GCA_030669135.1 Candidatus Bathyarchaeota archaeon
AACGAGCGGGTCATAGGCTTCTTCATGGACTTATACGGGTGGGCGTGGGACGACATATACAAGGACGTCCAGACCCTCAGGTTCCACGGGGACTTTTAGTGGTTCACCGAGGAGGGCGCCTCCGTGAACTGCTGCACCGACGGCCTGAGGCCCGTGGTCTTCAGGTTAGAGCGGATAGACTAGGGTATACGTGGGCTCTTGGTGAGCTGTTCGAACCCGTCCTCGGTGACCACCACGTTCTCCTCCATGCGGACGCCGCCGTAGCCGGGCAGGTAGATACCGGGCTCCACGGTGAAAAGCATGCCCTCCCTGAGGACGTGCTCCGAGATCTTAGAGAGATTCGGCACGACGAAGCCGCTCAGAGGGTGGCCGAGGCTATGGGGATAGTCCGGGAAACCGTGCTCCTTGAGCACCCTCCGCGAGACAGCATCCAGCTTCCTGCATTCGATGCCCGGCTTCACCATCTGTATAACCGTCTCCACGGCCTCGTCCATGGCTTCCATCATCTTCTCCTTCTTCGGGTCGCTGCCCAGGAGATAGGTGCGTGTCTCGTCCGCCGCGTACCCGTCCACGGATGGGCCTAGGTCAACGAGCATGAACTCGCCGTCCTTCAGCTTCCTCGAGGTGGGCCAGCCGTGGCTGTACGCCGACCTCGGCCCCGTGGAGACTATGGTCTGGAAGCTGGTGAGCTCGGCTCCCTCCCGCCTCATGGCGTACTCGGCCTCGGCCGCTATCTCGTACTCGGCGACGCCGGGCCTCATGGCCTCCCGGGCGGCACTGCACGCGACGTCGGCCAGCCTGCTCACCCTGCGATGATACTTCACCTCATCGGGGTAGAGGCCGTAGAAGACCTCGGGTATGACTGTCTTCTCTATGTCCACGAGTTCGCCTTTGAGGTTCTCGTGGTAGTAGGTGTAGCCGGCGTGGTTGAAACCGTCCAGCGGGGCCCCTATCCTTGAGCCCTCCCGCAGGTGCTGGTTGGCGTAGCCCGCTATCTGCTCTTTCGCCTTGACCCGGCTCTCAAGCTGCTCCACCTGTATCCAGCTCTCGTCGCGGGCGCTGTTGATGTTCACGCTGTAGCAGAACAGCTTGGGGACGCCGTCGATGGGCACGATGAGGGCGACCCCTGAGGGCGTGTCTGCGATGCGTTTGAACCTGGCGCCGCCCCTCGCGTCGTTGAGGAGGTAGATCAGGTCCAGCCCGTGCTCCTCCATCTGCTTCTTGAGGTGGCTGTAGCGCCGTCTACAGAAATCCACTGGCTCAGACATGGATCAGGGTTACCACGTGACGATATAAAACCACTATCAACTGGTGGCTTATTTCCTAAGGCTGGGGGGAACCGGGTACACGAGCTTGCTGTGGGTGAGGCCTAGCTCCACGAGCAGCTCGGCGGTCTTCACCGCGGCCTTGACGGGGTTCACCACGGGGACCCCGATGGCCTCGCTGAGCCTCTCGTCCACCATGAGGAACCCCATGCTCATGCACCCGAAGGTAACGGCGCCCGCCCCGTACTCCTCGACGGCGACAAGCCCCTCCCTGACCAGGGCGTCGTACGCCTCCTCCGGCTTCTCCCTCACCTCCGGGACACTGAGCCCCACCGGGTGGGTGGACACGTGCTTCAGAAGCCCGTCCCGCTCATGGATCATGATCCTGACGACCCCTCCGCCGCCCGTGGTGAGTACGCTGAACCTTGGGGCGATGAGGCTGCACAAGTGCTTGGCCGTGGAGCCCGGCGGCACAACGGGTACCCGCAGCACCTCTCTGAGGGGCGCCACCCCGGGATCGCCTCCGCAGGGTATTATGACGGCGTCGTACCCCGCCGTCTCGGCCTCTATGGCGCACTCCAGGTCCTCGACGGTGGAGAGGGATGCCTCGTAGAAGGACTGTATCGTGCCCAGGTGGCTCCTCTCGGGGTCCTCCTCCAGCCCGAATATGTCGATCCGGGTGTCGGGGTCCGCGATGGTGCGCAGTATCTTCTCACGCCGCTCCAGCTCGCCGGATAGTTCGCCGGTGGCGGCGCTGGCCATGAGGAACGCTATCTTCTTCATGCCTATATCTTGGCGGCAGGGTTTTTTGAAGCTTACGAGACGTGACCGCTGTTTCAGAGACTCATATCTGTGAACAGGTAGTATCTACTGGGCTAATATGGGCAAGAGAAACCGGGACGAACTATCCATACAGAGGCTGGAGAGCGTGGAGCAAGCCGAGACATGCGCCAGGATGATGGACGAGTCGGAGCCTTGGATCACCCTAGGAAGAGGCTACGACGAGTCACTCACGATACTCACAGACCCTTTGAGGGAGGTCTATCTGGCGATGGACGGCGATAGGGTAGCCGGTTTCGTGGTGCTGGAGATGGAAGGCGCCTTCACAGGCTACGTGAAATCAATCTTCGTCTCTCCGCCGTACCGGGGCAGAGGCGTCGGCGCCTGGCTCATGCTTTTCGTGGAGAGACGCGTGTTCAGGGAGAGGCCCAATGTTTTCCTGTGTGTCTCCGACTTCAACGTGGGTGCAAGGATGTTCTACGAGAAGCTAGGATACGAGGCGGTGGGGGAGCTGAGGGACTACATCGTCAGGGGCCGCTCCGAGATATTGTTGAGGAAGACCGTCGGGCCTCTAGCGGAGTTCGGGTCTTGAGACGCGTTGCAGCAGAAGACACTCCGATAAGCCAGCTTGTAGATTCCTCAGATAGGCACTCATGTCAATAGTTAAAACTGGGTTCATGATAGTTTGTTGGGTGGTACCTATGTTCCAAAAATTCAAGCATGATGGGCTGTGGAGGTCTTGCCTTTGATCGACCGTTACACCGCGGCCATAATCCAGTACATGAGGGTCAACCCCGAGGACATCCCCGACGTCAATGAGCGGAAGAAGGCCAACTTAGAGAAGGTGCTGGGGACCTTCAAGAGCTTGGAGACTTGGGAGCAGATCATGCCCGTACGGCTTACGGTGCTCCCCGAGAACATACTCAGGCACGAGTTCGACACGCAGGACCCCAACCAGACCCAGAGGGACAGGGTAGCGTCGGCGGTGACCGTCCCAGGCCCAGAGACCGACATGTTCGCCGAGAAAGCCAGACAGTACAAGACCTACGTCTCGGCGTCCATCCACGAGAAGGACCCCGAGTACCCTGACTACTTCTTCAACACCGCCTTCATCATGAACCCCAAGGGCAGGGTCATCCTCAAGTACAGGAAGGTAAACCCGTGGATACCGCTGGAGCTCTGCACGAGCCCCCACGACCTGCTCGAAGGCTACAAGGCTCCGCTTTTCCCCGTGGTCGAGACGGAGCTGGGGAACCTGGCGTGCATGGTCTGTTACGACCAGTTCTTCCCCGAGGTGGCGCGGCAGCTGGCGTTCAACGGAGCCGAGGTCCTGTTGAAGCCCACCATCTTCCCGCCGTACCCGCAGCAGTTCATGTATGACCCCTACGACTGGTACACCCTGGTGAACAGGATGAGGTCGATAGAGAACATGGTGTACGGCGTCAACTGCAACGGCGCCAAGTACGGCAACAGCATGATAGTGGACTACCTGGGGAGGACTCTGGCGCTGGCGGCTCGGGGCAGGCAGATGACCATCGGGGCGGTCATCGACGTGGAGGAGCTGCGCGAGTACAGGAGGAAGACGAAGCTGCACAACATGCTACAGCAGGTCAGGACCGAGTGCTACACCTACCTCGACGAGGGAATGTGGCCAGTCAACAAGCCGCTGCTCAGGGAGGAGGACTACGAAGACTGGGCCCCAAAACCCAGCTTCTATAAATGAGCCTTGAGCCAGATGCTGCCCATGATGAGAGGAAGGGTCTTGTACCCTACCCTCAGTGGAGATGCCGCCCGTTCATCTCCTTTTTCATAATCTAGAACCCAGATGTACGTCATCGGTTTTCAGCGTTGGGTTCGATCCGAGTCGGGGGCGCGGCCATGCCTGTAATCGTATACCATGTCCTTCCTCTCCCCCAGCCCCTGCCCTAGAATGAGTGCCCCTACCAAGACGAGGATTGGTAGTAAGAGGCTGAAAACCCAGGGCCACCGCGTATCTCTGAGCCTCCATGTGGTGAAGTGGATCAGAGCAGTGTCTATGGCTGCCGCTATCAGCAGACCGGCGCCGACCTTGACCTTGTCCAAACC
>DAOVEE010000211.1 GCA_030669135.1 Candidatus Bathyarchaeota archaeon
GAGCTCCATCACCTCCTCTGAGGCGCAGAACGCGCCCACGGGGAAGCCGCCGCCGATTATCTTCCCCATTATCGTCATGTCCGGCTCCACGCCGTAGTAGCCTTGGGCCCCGCCGAGGCCGAGCCTGAACCCGGTCACCACTTCGTCGTAGATGAGGAGGGCTCCCGTGTCGTCGCAGATCTCTCTGAGGTCTTCGAGGTAGCCGGGCTTCGGGGTTATGAACCCCGAGGCGGCCATGACCGGCTCCAGTATGATGCACGCCAGATCGTGTCTCTCGGCGACCTTTCTCGCGGCCTCGACGTCGTTGAAGGGGACGGCGTACGTGTCCTCCGTGGTCTTGGGGTTGAGGCCCGCGCTCTCCGGCCTCCCGAAGGGGCGGCTCACGTACGCGTGGAGGCTGTCGTATCCGCCGTGCCAGCTCCCCTCAACCTTCAGCATCTTCATCCTGCCCGTGTAGGCGCGGGCTAGGCGTGTTCCGTAGAGGTTTGCTAGGGTGCCGCTGCTTGTGTACCGCACCATCTCCGCCGAGGGCACGTGCTTGACTATGCGTTCAGCGAGCTCGATCTCCTTCTCGTGGGCGAACCCGTAGTGGGTTCCAAGGTGCAACTGCTTGGCCACGGCGTCCACTACGGGCTTCGGGCTGTGGCCCAGTATCAGAGCCCCGTGGCCCACCCAGTAATCCGTGTATACGTTGCCGTCGACGTCGTAAACCTTCACCCCCTCCGCGTGGTCGACGTAGAAAGGGTACGGCGGCAGCGCGCGGATGGCGTAGCTCACCCCCGCAGGAAGCACCTTCGCCGCTCGCTTGCTCAGCGCCTTCGATCCCTTAGTCCTGTCCGTGTAACCCACTAAAATCCGCCTCGATACATTGAACGTGTTGCGTCTCGGCTATAAGAATAACTAGAAAATCATGGCTCACGGAGCGGTTCGTCACGATCTCGGCGATAAACAGAAAAACAGGCGCCGCTTCGAGAAACATGTGGATCAGCTCTCAAGGGAACGGCTCGACCTTCTCGCGTTGGAGCAGATGGAATTATCCGAGATGGTGGAGGCGGTGGAGCTTGAGCATGAAGCCGAGCTCATAGCAGGGGTGGACGTCTCGTACGTGGGCGGGTGGGCCTTCTCGGCCGCCGTCGTCATGGACGAGAGCCTCGACGTGCTTGAGGTATCCACGGCCGAGACGCGGGTAGAGTTCCCTTACGTGCCCGGCTTCTTCTCATACAGGGAGCTCCGCCCTGCGGTGAAAGCCTTGGATGGGCTGTCCGGATACGATGTCCTGATGGTGAACGGCCATGGGCTTGCTCACCCCAGGGGCTTCGGGCTGGCATCACACATCGGAGTCGAGTCGAAAAAGCCTACGATAGGTGTAGCCAGGAGGCTTCTCTGCGGTGAACTCGACGCCCCTGACTCCGATGAGACGCTGATAAGGCATAGCGGCAAGGTGATAGGCGCTAAGATGATCTCCCCAACGGGGTCACCCGTGTACGTCTCGGTGGGTCACCTGATCACGCTGGAGTCCTGCGTCGAGATAGTGAACGCCTATTTTCTGGACCACTCGCTCCCCGAGCCGCTCGCAGCGGCGCACAGGTACGCCGGTGACCTTTCCAGGCTCAGGTGAAAAAAGGTGGTCACTGGAAGTAGCTGGGGGGGAGAACTGGTTCACCTGTCTTCTCCCGTAGCTCCTTGAGCTGCTTCTTTATTCGGCGGTGTACCTCCCAGAACTCTTTGGGTACCCCCTCCTCGTCGCCGTAGAGCTCCTCCATCCGTGCCTGCTTCTCCAGGTACTTGTCGACGCGGACGCTGAACTGCTGCGTGTACTCCTCCATCGTGTACTCCCTGTCGAAGATCCTCCTGAACAGGGCTCTCAGGTCCTCGTACCTGGGGATGTAGCCGACCGGGGTCTCTATGGCGCCGTACTCGTCGTGTACCCGTCCTTCGGCCCAGATGACCCAGACCTTCTTGTCCACCTTCTCGTTGAGGTAGTGGCCGTCCTCGCCCTTGATGAAGTAGTTGGTGCTGAACACCCGGGGACAGTTCTCTAGGCTACGGCCGAACTTGATGTGGTTCGACAGGTACAGCCCGAAGGGAACAACCATGAAGTCCATGACCGCCATGGGGTTGCTCTTCCTGACCCCCGCCTGGCCCAGGGTGGCGCTCGTGGTCTCGGACTCGATGGTGGCGCCCATGTACACCCCGTGGTCCCAGCTGAGGGCCTCACAGATGGGGACGTTGGTGTCGCTGTCCCTGCCACCGTAGAAGAAACCCTGTATGACGTGCCCATCCTTGTCGTCCCAGTTGGGGTCCACGTTCTCCAGCTCGCTTAGCCTTATGGTGTACCGGGCGTTGGAGTGGGCTAGGGGTATCTCGTTGCCGTCCTCGTCCTTCTTTCCCTTGTACCACTCGCCGCTGTGGTTCATACCCGTCGTCGGATACTCGTCCTCGTCCAGGCCCATGCTGAGCCAGTACGCCTTACCCTCGTGGATGAGGATGTTGCTGAAGATCATCTCGCGGTGGGTGATGAGGGTCTTGTAGATCACGGGGTCGTCAACGGGGTTCACGTCCCTTATGATGCCGAAGACGCCGGCCTCTATGTTGACGGCGCGGCAGTTGCCCTCCTCGTCAACCCTGAGGTAGGCGATGTCGTCACCCACGATGGTCATTCCCGGTATCATGGCGGTGCTGGTCTTGCCGCACGCCGACGGGTACGCGCCTGTGAAGTAGCTCACCCGGTTCTTGTCCGGGTGCTTCACGCTCATTATGAGCATGTGCTCGGTGAGCCAGTCCTCGTGGTTGGCCTTGTAGATGGCGAGCCGGAGCGCCAGCTTCTTCAGGCCTATGCTGTTGCCCGCGTACTGGTTGTTCACGCTGTAGAC